>VSOB01000099.1 GCA_009774625.1 Lachnospiraceae bacterium | reverse complement strand
CCTGCCGCTTTTTTGAAATCTTTATAAATAGCAACCGGAAGATATCCATCTCCTTTCCGTTCTTCCAGTTCCTCAAAGATATAATCCAGCTCCGACTTTCTACTTTCATCTTCTTCACTGGCATCAGCCATGCTGATCAGCTTCATCAATGTTTTGAAATTTACAGACGCACTTTCCAGCTCCATCCACATATACAAAATCAACGCATAAATAAGAAGAATCTCCGATTTTTCCCAGAACGGATCTGCTCCTGCTCCCGTTTTGCCTTCCGGATTTGTGTTTTTGATAATCTGATTTGTCAGTTTATATGCATCCGAAGGTTTATGTATGTATGCCATCGGGTTATAACAGTCAGAATGGGTTCGATCTATCAGATTGAGTACTTTAATTACATACCCATTCTGCTTTAACATATATGCAACGCTTTTCAGCAGTTCTCCTTTCGGATCTGTAATCACATAGCTGCTTCCGCACTGCATCAGATTCGGTTTTACCAGATACCGGGTCTTACCCGAACCAGAACCGCCTACAACAAGAATATTGTTGTTCAAAAATGTCTGACGGGTGTCCATTGTAATATGTACATCATCCGTCAGGATCATGTTCCTGTCCTCATTTCCTTTTTTGTCAGCCAGCTTCTTAGCTTCGGCATTCGTTGACCATCTCCCGCTTCCCTGCTCTCTCCCAAACAGCGTTTTTCTTTTCACAAAAAAGATATAACGGAAACCAATAAATGCAGCCAATATGGAAAGAGACATAGCCCGTATAAAATGCCGGGTGGCATATAAATCAAACGGGCTTTCCTTTATCCTTATATCCGCTTCACGAAATGCCTCCAGAAATGTGATTTCATTGCCCGTGTCATAGCATATGACCGTATGCCAGATATAATAAAGAAAAAACAAGGCACAAATAGCATACATAATGTAAAATTCGTATTTTGGTTTATCTTTATCCATTTTTATCCCCGTATTATCTTTCCTTCTCTGTTTTTCCTTTCATATTTTTGCTCATATCCATCTCTTCCTTCTCTGCTGGCTTCCTGATCTGATACGGCGCCTTTACCTGTCTTACAGATTTTCCATTTTCATTGATCAGATTTCCTTTATTTCTATAGTATTTAACCCCTTTCTGGTCCTGGTAAACGGCCTGCTGTTTCCCCAATTGGCTCTTTTGTCCCTCTGTCAATGGTTCGCTATCCATTTTCACTTCGTATTTGATTTCTGATTTGTCTCTATTTACAAAGATCCTGTCTCCATACGGATTACGGTATGCTTCAAACCATTCCATTCCATTTTCATCCTGATGATCCGGCGCATTCCGATCAGGAACAAATGCACTCACTTTACTCATTCCCAGTTCATCAAAAGCCATGAATTTGAGTTTTTCATCTGCTATCTTTTCTTTTACCTCATCAAAACTCAGCTTTTTCTCAGTCTCAGCCTCTGTATATCCCCTTATCAATGCAGCTTTAATCCGTTCCTGTTTTCCATCAATTTCTCCGGCGAGTGCATCTATATTCTGAATAGACATATTTCGATGATGATTCAGCATATCTATGGTTCCCCTCATCTGATCTGCTGAAAACTCATATCTGATCATGTGCTGAATATATTCATTGGGAATCCCGCTTAATTTAGCAGCATAAATATTCTCTATCTGCTCAACATCCATGCCTATCATTGCATATTCAAACTGACCTTCCTGTGCTATCTCCCAAAGAAGTACATCCTTCCAGGTCAAGTCCTTCTTTTCTTCCAGCGAAACCATATAATTCCTGATGGCGTTTGCATCATTTTTGAGAATATCCGGACTGAGGATGCAGCATTCATACATCTCCTGTATAAACTGCTTTCTCTCTTCAGAAAATCCCCTGGGCAATGTCATATCCAGATCTGTCTGTATATTCTTTTTCTGCTCAGATATCACAGAAAATACATTCTGGATGCGTTCTTTCTGGCCTTCTTCCAGACTGTCCGCCTTCATAATATAATTTTCCAGATCCATACACACAAAATGATCTTCATTATCCAGAAAGCAAATTGCTTTGTTATTCAGCAGACTGATAAAATTTCCTTCCGGTATTTCAGCACATATTTTCTCTGCTATGCTGCTTCTGTCCAGGGCAGCATCCCCGGTCAGCCTCATTTTATTCAAGATCTGATTTAAACTGTTATTTTCTTCTCCAATCCGTATGTCTTTTCCGGACAATCCTTCCGGAGGCGTCAAAGTCTCTCTTATTCTGGAACCTGATATCCCATCCTTCTGGTAACTATGAAGCTGCGCTTCATTGATTCTATCCTTTCTGACTTCATCCAATATGGAATAAAGAAACGGAACCTGCTGCTTCTTTTCCTCATCCACATAAAATAACTGATCTGCGGTCCGGTTGTTCTCCCGTACATTTTCGGCCTGGCTCTCTGTCATCCCCTCTTTTTCTTCAACATGCTGCTCTTCTGCCTTTTCTTTTTCCAACAATCTGGCTTCATAATCCTTCAGAGCCAAACCGACTGCCTTAAGTCTGTTTTTGCCATAATGCATCTTCGGATGATCTGAGTTTTCTTCCAGAAAAACAGCGACGTTAAATTTCTTCATAGATTCATTGAGCAGTTCTCTGTCAAACGCTTTTTCCAATTCTATGGTTTCGGTTTCCTGTCCCTCTGCCGCCTTTTCGAAATCTTTGAAATTTACAATTCCACTCAGCACATTGTTTTCCTGCTTCTTTTCTTCTGAGGCTTTCCAGATTTTCCACCCGGCATAGCCGATCAGACCGGCAAATTTTATCAGTTCTTTCATCGCACTGACGCCTTCTTTGGAAAGACTGAGTATCTCATCTGTTACATCAATATCTACCATTTGTTCTTCCTTTCTTTGATTATTTAGTAAATAGTAATATATTAATTTTTGCAATTATAACACATTGTGATATAATTGCAAGTTTATGATATCAAAAAGGACACAAAAGTTTGTGTCCGGAAGTATTTCATGATAAATTTTTGGATTATATTTTTAAAAATAATAGATCAAAACAAAAAACAACGGAAAGCATACCTCTGGACTTTCCGTTGTCATAAATAAAGCCGAGAACCTTTTTTCAGATTCCCGGCTGCTAACATACGAAGCGCAATCTCTTTCAAAGATTCCGTCCTCATATTTTTCATAACCTGGCACATCTCAATCACTCCCCTTGTATTTTCCTTCAGATACCTTGTACGGTCTGCCATCAATTGAAAATTCATGTCATCTGCCCTGGAACAATTGAAATCGTGCACAAGTTTTCCAATATCAGAATCCCCACGATATTCACCATTCACATAATGAATATGCTCTTACTTTAAAATGCCACTTTCTTTCTCATCTTCCTTTTCCTTTGTTCCGATATGTATTCCCTTTACCTGGTCTTTTATTTTTTCCATATCAGATATTTTCAACATATACTCTTCCTGTTGATTCACCAATGCCTTCATCTCTGCATATAATCTGCTCCGCTCCTCCCTGATCGGCCAGAGTTCCTCAATACTATAATTCCCCCTGCTTAATTCGCGTCTGGCAAAATTTAACTTCTGAATTTCATATTTATGTTGGAAATAAAAATCTGCCTTTTCTTTTCCTTCTGTAAGAGAAGCATATTCTTCTCCTATTGGTCCCAGGGACTCCAAAATGTCGGCCAGACTATTGTATCTGTCATTTTCCTGTATCCTCCGCTTTATATCTTCTATCTGGCTCAAAATATTCTGGTAACGAACCGCAAATCGCAGCCGGACTTTTTCCGCATCGTCAGCAGAGTGAATGCCATATTGAGATATCAGTCCGCATCTTCGGACCGTTTTAGCAACTTCTTCCCGTATCTTCCTTTCTTCTTCCAGGCTCAGCCTGCCTGATAAATTGCCATATTTTCCATTCACACGAACCAGTTTTTCCGGCATTTTCAAAAAATGCTTTATATACCAAGTTTCAAGGAAACCCCGTTTCACATAATAAGTTCTCCCATTTTTCCTGATAATCCGATACTTCGGATGACAAAAATATTTTGCTCCATCCATATAATAACCCCGGAACATAAAATCCCCTTTTACCACCACTTTCTTATATTCAATTTTGACTGTCTTTACCAAAACAGTTTTTTCAGTGTTCTGTATTTTCTGAATCCTTTTTTCGATGGCATGCCTGCTATACCTGTCAACAATTTCCCCATTTTTTCCTCTAAAATTCAAAGAAACATCCCGTCGTCCACGCTGCGCTCCCTCCATGACATACGTTATATATTTTCTCGCCTCTCCACTTTTTGTCTGCCACTTTATCTCATAGCCTTTCTTTTTCATCACATCCAGATATTCATCCCAACTGGAGCTTGCCATAACTGCCTCATCAATATCCACCCGGATCTTTCTCTTATTCGTCAGTTCCTTTTCTGTCCAGGAGTCATATGCTTTTGTCCTGCTGTAGCCAGGAGAATCAGAATACCTTTTTGTAATTGTAATTTCTTTCTCATCTTCTCTTTTCCATTCATCCAGTTTGGGCATGTCTACTGCAGGAATCCCGTATTTTCTGCATACATCAATATTTAACTGCCGTAGCCTGATATAAGAATTGGGATTCTTTTTAAAATCCCTGCTGTTGTTGTGCTGATACTTTCTCCCTGTAGTCGATGAAACAGAATTAACAAGAATATGATTATGAATCACACCAGAATCCACATGCGTGGCTACAATATATTCAAACCCATATTTCCTGAATTGCATTTCCGCCAGTTCTGTGCCTATCCTCTGCGCTTCTTCTGGTGTAATCTCATGCTTTGGGTCAAATGACTGGACAAAATGATGGGCCTTTATCTGATTGTCTTTTCCATACTTTTTCCTGACACCCTCCCAGATCATATTCGCACATTCCGGCACCGTCCCACCATATGATACAAGCTCACCATCCTGTGTCTTATTGGGATCGGTTATATAATTAATACAATTCTGCACAGTTTTTTTTATTTTAATGTTTTTGATATAAGCCATCCGCCTTTTTCTCTTTCAACTTTTCTTTTATTACCCGCTTCTTCCTTTCCAGCCCTTTTCCGGTATTTGTTCTGATCGTATTCATCATCATTGTATGTACCTCACACATCTTTTCTCTGATGACCTGCCAGTCTCCCTTCTCAACATACCCATATTCATTCGCAAAATGAGCAATCTGGTTGATATTCACGCCAATCCTGTTAACGGCATTCGCCAGCTCGGACAAACCCTCATAATTCTGTATAACAATAACTCCATCCTTTACCATATGAAGCAGATATGTATTGACCGGAAGCAGGCATTTCTCCGCATTTTCCTTTATCATATCATATTCTTCCTCTGATACCCGGAAAGTCACTTTCCTGCTCTTCCTTCTGCTTTTGTTATATTCCGCTTCTCTTTCTCTTGGCATATGTGCTACCTCATGTTCGCCGCGAACATTTTTACTAAGGGGATTGGGGATTGCCCCAAATTGAAACATGACAAAAATAAAGTCCCCTTTATTTTTGTGAATTTGGCGTTTGGACGTCCAAATTCGATTCTTGCTAATAAATGATTCACCTGAATTATAACACATTGCTTATAAACAGAACCCAGCACACGAGAACGTAGTAGCGTGGAG
>VSOB01000098.1 GCA_009774625.1 Lachnospiraceae bacterium | reverse complement strand
ATATATGACAAATAAGGCAGATGTCATTATCATCGGGGCCGGACCGGGCGGCATTTTCTGCGCGTATGAGCTATTGCGGCAGCGGCCGGGACTGAAAGTAGTGATGATCGAAAAAGGGCGTTCCATTGAGAAGAGGGAGTGCCCCAAACGTAAAACTAAGCAGTGTGTGGGCTGCAAACCCTGTTCCATCACGACAGGATTTGCGGGAGCCGGTGCATTTTCTGACGGGAAACTTTCTCTGTCACCGGATGTGGGCGGCAATCTGCCGGAAATTCTCGGTTACGATAAGACGACAGAGCTGATCCGGGAATCGGATGATGTATATCTGCACTTCGGTGCGGATACCAGTGTGTACGGCATGGATAAGGAAGCTCAGATCCGGGAGATCCGGCGCAAAGCCATCAATGCCAATTTAAAGCTGGTGGAATGCCCCATCCGGCATCTGGGTACGGAAGAAGGGTATAAAATTTATTCCAGACTGCAGAAGCATCTGGAAGAGCAGGGAGCAGAGCTGCATTTTCAGACAATGGTAACGGATATCATCGTAGAGGACGGGGTGGCCAAAGGTGTCAGGACCGACAAAGGCGATGTGTGGTACGGAAAGGAAATTGTCTCTGCTGTAGGCAGAGAGGGTGCTGACTGGTTTAAAAGCAAATGTCTGGAAATCGGCATAGAGACACTGCCGGGAACAGTGGATATTGGTGTGCGGGTTGAGGTGCGGGATGAAGTGATGCAGACACTGAATGAAAATCTGTATGAAGCAAAGCTGATTTACCACACGCCCACCTTTGACGATAAGGTGCGGACCTTCTGTACCAATCCTTCCGGAGAAGTGGCCACAGAATATTATAACGGCGGTCTTGCCGTGGTCAACGGCCATGCTTATAAATCACAGGAGTATAAGACGAACAATACCAATTTTGCGATTCTCGTTTCCAAAAATTTTACCAAGCCCTTTACTACGCCCATCGCGTACGGCAGGAAGATCGCGGAGCTTTCCAATATGCTCTGCGGCGGCAAGATACTGGTACAGACTTTCGGGGATTTCAGGAGAGGCAGAAGGACAACGGAAGAGCGGCTGTGCCGGAACAATCTGATCCCCACTTTAAAGGATGCGGTGCCCGGCGATCTGTCGCTGGTATTTCCCCATCGGATCATGGTGGATATTGAGGAAATGCTGCTGGCTCTCGATAAGGTGACGCCGGGTATCGCTTCGGAGGAAACGCTGCTGTATGGTGTGGAAGTGAAATTTTACAGTAATAAAGTAGTGGTAAACCGGGAGTTTGAAACGAGCATCAAAGGACTGCGTGCCATAGGAGATGGCGCCGGTGTGACAAGAGGACTGCAGCAGGCGTCGGCCAACGGACTTTGTGTGGCAAGAAGTATTTTGAAATCTGTGGAGTAACAGTATGAAAAAAAGGACAGGATATTTCCCGCCGAAAGGCTCCGGCGCCGGACGGCCCTGCAAAGGGCTGCGGGTTCTGCTGTATATTTTGCTTTGTGTTTTGTTTCTTACCGGCTGCGGGGAGAAAACAGAGGAAGAGACAGAAGCGGCGGGGAAAGAGATCAAAGTGGTTCTGACAACCGGATTTGACAAGGATGAGATTTTCCGCATAGAAAGTACCTCCTGTTCTGTGGCGGAGGTTATGGTGTATCTGACCAATACCCAGAATCAGTATGAAAGCATTTATGGAAAGCAAATCTGGGAAAAAACATTGCGGGGCGCTACCCTGGAGCAGAATGTGAAAGACACTGTGCTGGCTGAACTGGCAGAAATCAAGGTGATGAGCCTGCTGGCGGAAAAATATGGCGTGGCTCTTACCGAGCGGGAAAAAACACTGGCGCAGCAGGCAGGCGAAGCCTATTTTGCCTCGTTAAATGAGACGGAGATCAAGGCTCTGGGTGTGGATGAGAAAAGTCTGACGGCCATGTATGAAGAGTATGCCACGGCAGACAAGGTATACCGCTATATCATCAAGGACATCAATCCGGAAATCAGTGATGACGAGGCCAGAACCATTACAATTGCTCATATTCTGATTAAAACCTATACATTGGACGGCAGCGGGGAGCGGGTGCCCTTTGACGAGACGGAAAAGAGACAGGCCCGCGAGAGAGCAGAGGAAATTCTGGCGCTGATTCAGAGCGGCGAGGACTTTGACAGTCTGGTCACCAAATACAATGAGGACAGCAAAAGCATCTATTCCTTCGGCAAGGGAGAGATGGAAAGCAGCTTTGAAAAGGCGGCGTTTGACCTGGGGACGGACGAGATCAGTGATATTGTGGAAACCGAATATGGCTATCATATTATCAAATGCATCAGTACCTTTAACAAAGAGGAAACAGACGCCAATAAAGTGAAGATCGTGGAGCAGCGCCGAAAGGAAGTGTTTAGCCAGGAATATGATGCATTTGCAGATTCCCTGGCACGCAATATGAACACAGACGTATGGGAGAGCGTTGCCATGATTCACGATGAGAATGTGACAACAAGTGAATTTTTCCGTATCTATGATACCTACTTCGGAAGTGTTTTCCGAGAGGGATCATAACGGATTCTGCGGCAGGAAATCTTTTGGGATTTCCTGCTTTTTTTCTTTACTCCTGCGACATTAACGGACAAAATTTGCACGATTGAAGGGCAGGCCATTTTCCTTCTTTATTTTGTAGTAAAATGATAGATAGTGCTATGGAATTGATTGCGGTGCGGTAAGCATGAGGGGCTTTTTACAGGAGATAATGTATGGATATCAATGATTTCAACAATATGATCGGGGCCTATCGTCTGGGTTTCCGTATGGGGCAATGGAGTATTGTGGGTACTGCACCCATGCCGAAACACTGCTATAGAACTGCTTTTGGATATCGGCAGGATGAAAAAATTCAGAAAAAGCTGAAGGATTATTATGTGGACAGGACAGTTACAAAAGAGGAACTGAAAGCGTTTTTCAAAGCAAGCTGCAGGGATATGAGGGTGATTCTTGCGCATGAAAGGAAAACAACAGGGACGGATCGTGATGATAACAGGCAGATCATCCTGGATACCTACGAGCGGTTCAGAATGGCAGATTCGGTGATGGCAAATCTGGGCTGTGACAAAGAAGGGGAAAAGACGGCTGTAAAAAACGGATGGCATCAGGGTGAGGACAAAGACTGGGTATATTATCATGCAGATTTTTATTATGAGTCGGAGGCGTTAAAAATCCTATTGAAAGAAGCGGCCGGGGAGGTTTCGGATGAGTGGGACTGCAAAGAGACAGATACCTCCCGGCGGGATACAGATCAGTATGCCTGCTATAGCAGCTTTCATGAAGTATGGAATCATGGAAGCAGACATGGGACAAGGATAAGTGAGATGTTGAATCTGTCTGAAAAACCGCCGGAACATTTCACTTTCTTTTTCAGAGTGTATCACAAAGAAAATAAGAAAGTGGGCAGCCTGCAGGCCGGCAAGGATGGAAATACGGATATGCAAAGAGAGATTATTTTTCATATTTATGATGGAAAACAGCGTCCGTTTCCGCAGTTGTATCACCTGTATGAAGTGTTTGAACACGAGATAAAGGAACAACCTGATCGGGAATTGGCAGAGTATTTAAAAAACTTTCTTGTTTTTACAAGATATTATGGAACGGTTCAGATGAGAAAATGAAGAAAACGGCGGTTTTCAGACCAAAGGACGGTCCTGAAACCGCTGTTTTGCTATCAGGGGTTGTAAAGGATTGTTTTCGATGAGTCGATATAATAAAAAGTATTTGGTTCTTTTGGGGTGATCAAATGTATCATATAGCCATATGTGACGATGAAACTGCTTCTCTGCATGCCATGCATGAGCTGATAGACCGGTATGTGAAAGAAAATAAAATTGTTGCAAAATGCAGTTTGTATACCAATGAGGTTTTGTTGCTGGAGGACATCGGCAACGGGTTTCAATATGATGTTTATTTTCTTGATATTGAAATGAAAGAAATACAGGGGACGGATCTTGCCAGAAAGATCAGGGAAATATCAGAAGAGGCCATCGTCATATTTATTACGTTTCATATGCAGTATGTACTGGAGTCTTTTGAGCTGGAAATATTCCGTTATATTCCCAAAGACTGTTTAAAAGAGCTGTTGCCCAAAGCGCTGCAGGCAGTTTTCCAAAAGCTGGAGCTGCAGACGGACCGGTTTTTTTATATTTCCAATGCGAAGCGCACCCAGAAAATAGCTTTGAAGGAGATCATTTACATCTATAAAAATAATAAAAATTCTGTGTTTGTTCTGCGGGAAGGGGAAATAAAGGTCAGGGAACCTTTGTGTGAAGTGTATAAAAATCTGTCTGAAGAAGATTTCATACAGACAGACCGCTGTTATATTGTCAATCTCCGTTATATATACAAAGTGGATACTGTGAAACACAAGATATTTTTACATCATCAGATTGAGCTGGATATCCCTAAGAACCGAATACAGGAAATTAAAAATACGCTGGTTCTTTTTTGGGGAAATCGAATATGACAGGTGTTTTGTATGGTATTTTTGAGTTCTTGGCTACTTTTCTGGAGAGTTATTTATCCTATACGTTTATGAGTCTGTTTCTCAGGCATCAGAAAAGCAGGAAGCGCACATATTTTATATTGTCATTTTTAATATCGTTGATGATATTGGTGATCAATTCTTTTTCTCTGTTTTCGTATCTGACTTTGGGGATCGCCGTATTGTTCGTTTCAATAACGAGTGTTATTGCGTTCGGGATTTCCTTTTTGGATGCATTTGCGGTTTCTTTCTTTTTTAGTTTTTGTCTGTTGTTTTTTGACTTTTTTTCCATTACGGTGCTGGGTTTTTGTCTGGGCGCACAGAGATTTGCAGCAGAGGTTGTGCAGATACAGTCGGTGGGACGGTGTCTGTTTATCGGTATTTCAAAAGTACTGCTGCTTCTGAGCCTTCTTTTTGTCAGAAAATTTCTGCCCGGTCTGGGACAATGGAAAAAAAGGAATCTTATCTTTTTTTCCATTGCAGGATACATCGGGATATTCTATTTTTCCAAACTGTCTTTCCGGTTTATTGATGCGAATATAGTAGTACACTGGTTTCTCTTTTTGCTTATTGTATTGTCAACCGTTTTTTCTCTGGTGATTTATTTATATTATAAGAGAACAAAAGATGAAAAAACTGTGATTGAGATGAGAAATGAGTTTATGGCTGAAAGTTATCATGCGTTATCAAAAGATTACAGAGCCCATGCCCAGTTGTATCATGATATGAAAAATCATATTGCTGTCTTAAACAGTTTGATTGAGAGTAAAAAATATGAACAGACAAAGCGATACATCAATTCCCTGCTGGATGTGTCTACCATGCTGCAACGGACCTGGACAGGAAATGATATTATAGACTGCATTATCAATATGAAAGAGAAAGACTGCGAACAATTGGGCGTTACTATGACCATTGACGCAGATCCCTTTCCTATGGATTTGGACTATCTTATGATCAGCACTGTTTTTTCCAATTTGCTGGACAATGCCATTCAGGCATGTGCAGGGAACGACGGTGAGAGCAGATGGATTACGGTTGCCATCCGTCATATCAATGATATGCTTATGTTAAAAATGGAAAATTCCATCTGTCAGAGAGAGGCCGTCTTTATGCTTTTTCGGTTCATGCTTTGCAGCGTTTTTTAG
>VSOB01000097.1 GCA_009774625.1 Lachnospiraceae bacterium | reverse complement strand
ACACTCCGAACCATAATAGGGCCATATTTCTGTTCCAGATATTTTTGGTATGCATCCACCTTTGATGTTTCCGCCGCATCTCCCGTTTTCTGCAACTGCTCCGTAAAACTTGCCTTGTTTGCCGATGTTTTCTGTGTCCTGTTCGCATACTGTTGTGCACCCGCCAAAGCACTGTTTACTCCTAAAATACTCATAATAAATCTTCTCCTTCCAAAACATATTTGTATCACAGTCCCTCTGTCATTCAGGGCTGAATCCGCTCCCTTGCAATAAGTCCGAGCAACTATATCCTTACTTCAAAATGCCCGCCGCTTCATATGCCGCAATCGAAACTGCTTTTTTGGTTATGCTGGTCTGATAATATCTCTCGTCCGCTTCCTGCTCCATCAGCTTGCGTTTCAGGGCGCTTTCCTCATTCAGTCGGGCATATTCCTCACGCCTTTTCTTCTTTGCCGCCTGCTCCGCCTCGAACTGGCGCTGCTCCTCCTCTGTCGGCCCAGATATGTTGCCACCACCACCTGTTACACGATATTTTTCAATCTCTCCATTCTCATCAAGTGAAATCAGCCATGAACATACCCTGCCTGGTCTGACAGAGGTTGCTGTATATGTGGTTATAAAATTTTCAACATTTGCCATTACCCTCTTAGCCAGTTCAGGATCATTCTTCATTTTTTCTTCTAATTCCGGCGGTACAATAATCGACTTCTGCCCTAATGTAGAATTCCACCGTGACTGTACCTGCGGACTGGCTGCTTCCGGCTCAGCCCCTGTTGGCTTCCAGTTTGTTACGGATGTATCGGTATCATCCCGAAAGAATTTTTCAAGAGGAAAATCGTTCCTGTCCCATGCTCCCTGCGATATTGCCGAACCGTCCATCACATGGTAGTATGCTCCGGGATATCTCGCCTGCCACATATCCTTGAAACTCATCCCCGACACATCCGACTGCCCCGCCGCCTTTGCCGCCGCAAGCTCCGCAAAGCTCACGCCATCGCTCTTGCCCGCCGCATTCCTCCGGTACTGTTCTGCCAGATAGTACCCACCTAATTTACCTGTCACTCCAAAATCCATCTTCTTCTCTCCTTTCATTTTTCATCATCACCGACAGGATGAACACCCTGCCATTTACCTTGAAATCCATTGTTCCCTGATATTTCTCCGCCGTGCTTTTGATGTTGGCAAGCCCTATCCCGTGGGAGCTTTTGTCCGCCTTATCCGTTATGGGAAATTCCTCCTGCCGCCTCCGCACCAGCCATCCGTCAAAACTGTTCTCTACTTTCAAGATCAGCAGATTGCCTTTCTGCAGGGAACACAGCCGGATAAAGGCATCCGCCCCCGGCTCCTTTGCTTTCAGCTTCCTGCAGGCTTCCATCGCATTATCAACGGCATTCCCAAGGATAACGCCTATGTCATAGCTGTGTATTTCAAGCCCCTGCGGGAGCATCAGCTTATCGGCATCCATTTTAAGGCCTGGCACATCCCGCACCGCCTCATGGTATTTCATGTTCAGCAGGGTATCCACCACTGTGTTCCCCGTCTTAAAACGGACTTCCAGCTTTTCAAGTCCACGGTTCAGTTCCGACAGGTACTCCTCCAGCTCGCCGTTCCCTTCCCCTGCGGAAAGCCGCTGGATGACGGAAAGGGTGTTCTTCATGTCATGCTTCATGCCCCTTATGCCGGAATAGATGCGCTCCATCTCCTCCATATGCTCCTGCAGGCTGCTTATCTGTTTTTCGAGGACAATCCTGCCACTCTTTTCCCTGTTCCAGCAGATCATATCCTGAAACAGCTTCACACTATATAGGATGGAAAGCAGTGAAAGGAGCAGGATTGTTGGAATCACTATGACCAGAACAGGGTATCTGTAATACAGCATTTCCGGGACACTGTCTTCCACAGTAAGCATGATGATACGCAGCAGCATACAGATCATCAGCCCTACCGCCGCCGGGATAAGGATAAAAAGCAGTTCCATCCTGTTGATCCTGTAACTCTTTTCATGGAAATTCCGCACGATACTTCTCAGCGAAAAGTACAGCAGCAGGGCAATAGCCGCATACTGGAGCATCTGCGTTCCGGCCACGCTGACTTCTACCGCAATGCCGAAGGCTTTTTCTGACTGGAGCGCACCTTTCCCTGCAAGCCAGTTCAGGATATCAAGCACCCATCCGCCCATCTCATCCAGCAGTATAGAGACGGCGTACCTGCTGATATCCGAAACCGCCTGGAACGAAACTATCAGGAATACCGCAATAGGTCGGAATGCTTTATAAAAACATAAAGCAAGGAATGATAAAATACAGAGCGACAATGCCAGCGTCCCGACTGCCACCTTATAATCTTCATATCCCGGCGGTGAAACCCACATTACTGCCATCCTCAAAAGCACATACAAGACGATCACACTCGGCCCGTTCCATCTGCTTTTCAGCCTGCTTTCCAGAAAGCTCCCCAAAAAATACTGCAGGCAGTACCCCTGAAACACCGTCAGCGCCGCATATAGCACATCCGCCATCTTAAACACTGGACACACCCCCGTTCTGCAAAAACCACATATACGCCTTTACAAATTCACCATATTTCTTTTTGGCCAGATATACCTTGTCGCCATTCGTAAGGGTTATGCTCTCATTGTCATACTCCGTGATCTGCGCCATGTTCACGATGTATGCCCGGTGGCAGCGGTAAAAGTCCTCCCCAAGCTGCCCTTCCAGCTCATCCATAGCCGCATAAATCTCTATGGCCTTATCCGCCCCGGTGGTGTGTATCTCCAGCTTCTTTGCCCTGCTCTCGATATACAGGATGTCGGACTGGTCAAGGGTAAGGTTCCTTGTCCTGATGAAAAGGCATTTCTTTTCCTTCTTTTTCTTTGCCTCCCCCGCCGCCCTTTGAAGCACCTCTGCAAATTTGCCCTCGTCTATGGGCTTTAACAGATATTGGAACGCATAAAGGTCAAGGGCATCAAACACATACTCCTTAATGCCCGTGATGAATATAAGGACAGTGTCCTCCTGCCTTTCCCGCAGTTCCCTCGCCGCCTCAATGCCGTTCATGCCATCCATCTGTATGTCGAGGAAAACAATGTCAAACCGTTTCCCCGATGCAAGCAGCTCCTCACCCGTGGCATAGGCTTCTATGACGCTCCCCGGCTGCTGTTCTTCAACCAGAGCGCTTATATGCTCCCTGATCGCTTTTTCATCATCTACAACTGCTATATCCAAAATCCATCACCTCAAATTCCATATAGGCATTCACCTTTTATATCGGCAGAAATTTTCCGTTTTTCGGGCGGAGGGAACGAAACGACTACTTTTCGGGAACGAAAGGCAGAAAGCATTTTGAAAAAATGTGTAAACATCCCTAAAGTTTTTCGCTTTTCATCCGATAAGGCCGCCCGCATATTCCCCTTCCAAGTAATTTCCCTTATCAGGCCGCCCGGGCCTGCCTGCGGAAATGGCAGACCGCCGCATATGGCGGATGAAGGCCATAGTGCGGCGGTTTGTCTTTTGTAGAATTCATAAATACCTATTTTCACATTCGCTGCTGATTATGAGCTGAATATCCTGCATAGGGAAACAGCGGGTCAGCCAGCCGGAAACTGAAACTCTCCCTGTCTATTATCCCCACTACTTTTTCACTGTCATACAGTTCAAGCAGGAATCCCGCCATTTGTTTGCCCGTATGGTATGTTCCGAAAGACTTGTCATAATCGTATTCACTGACATTGTTTGCTACCATTCCGAACTCCGTCTTTGTCGCCGCAGGCGCCAGCACCTTTGCTTTCATTTTCGCCCCTGTCTCTTTCAGTTCCCATGCCAGCCCCTCCGTGAAAGTGCTGACATAAAACTTCGCCGCACAGTACGTCACAGCCGTAGGCACAATGGTATACCCACCAGCCGAAGATACATTGATAAGCTGTGCCCCCTCTGCCTCCTTATAGTCGCGGACAAACAGGGAGGACAATATTGTCAGTGCCTCTATATTCAGATGCAGCATTGCCCCAATTTTTCCCAAGTCCTGATCTGCCACGCTGTCATAATTTCCAAAACCCGCATTATTCACCCACGTCTCTATCTCATAATCTTTCAGCCCCTCATAAAACTGGTACGCATTTTCCGGGACGGATAAATCCGTACTTCGGATGACAACATCCAAATCCGGGCATTCCTTCAATATCTCCTTTTTCAGCATCTCCAAGTTATCCCTACGCCTTGCTGCTATGACCAGATTTTTCCCCCGCCCTGCAAATGCCTTTGCCGTTTCATACCCAATGCCGGAGCTTGCCCCGGTGATGACTGTATATTTTCCTTTTTCCTGAACCATTTGATAATCCTCCTTCGATTTGGTATAATCCAACCATACAATGTAGAGTAAACTCTATGTCAAGAGGATTGGAGTGATTTTTTATGGAATATTCTATCGGGGAATTTTCAAAACTGACGGGGCTGGGTATCCACACCCTCCGCTATTATGAGCAGGAAGGGCTGATTGCCCCGGAGCGCAATTCCAGCAACCGCCGCTGCTATTCCGATAAAGACCTCACATGGATTGAATTCATCAAACGCTTGAAAGACACTGGTATGCCTATCAAGGAAATCAAACACTATGCCGAACTCCGCGCCGCAGGTGATCCCACCCTTTCTGAAAGGATGGAAATGCTGGTGCAGCACCGGCAGGCGCTCAATGAACAGATTGCGCGGCTGCAAGAACATAAGATTAAATTGGATGAGAAAATAGAATTTTACAGAAATGAAATTGAATGCGTAAATACCAAAGGAGCAGGATAACCCGCTCCTACATATTAGCTTATCAGTTTAATTTCTTTATTTCCCGGTTGAAACAGGATGCCATGCTCACCGTAAAGCCGCATATCCCGGTACACAGGAACATTGCCGCCATGCCGCTTCCGGCACTATCCCCTACTATTATTTCCAACATTTCCGCCAGCCTGTTCCCGGAAACCATAAAAGGCTCAAAGACATAATCTGCCAGATAACCTCCCAGGATAATGCCAACCGGGATCGTGCTGTACTGGATGGCATTCCTGACTGCAAATACCCTCCCCTGCATAGCAGCAGGAATCTTCTGGTACAGTATCGTATTCTGGTTTGCCATTATAAATGGAATGGGCAGGCTGGCTGCAACCGCAGACGCTGACCACCAGAATACATTTTTCCCAACTGCCATCATCAGGTCACCGAACAGAAATGACAATGCCGCCGAAACATAAATTGCCACAGCTTTATGGCGGCTTTCCTTCTTTACGGAAACAATGATGCCCCCGGCAATCCCGCCTACACCCATACAGGCATTTACAGTTCCAAGTACAATGCTGTCCCCGGAACTCCTCGACAAAATCATTGGTGAGAGAATATTTTCATAGGTCAGCCTTGAACAGAAATTGATCAGTGCCATTGTAAGCATGATATATAATATACCTTTTTCCTTTTTCAGAAACTCAAATCCCTCCGCTATCCCGGCCAAGGGGGAACTATGTGTTTTGTCCTGCGCCTGTTCCGGTATTGTGATAAAGAACAGCAATACGCAAAATGCAAAGACAAAGCTCGCCAGGTCTATCAGCAGGATAAGCGGAAGCCCTCCTGCCGCAAACAGGAAAGCCGCCAGCATGGGGCTGAATACCACGATAAGATTATTGGAAAAAGAATTCATCCCGCT
>VSOB01000096.1 GCA_009774625.1 Lachnospiraceae bacterium | reverse complement strand
GAGGCTCAGATGAAAGCCGAAGATGAGGAGAAAGCAAAACGCAAACAACAGTATCGTGAACAAAGCGAAAAGGCGGCAGAGGAACGGGAACAGCAGATGGAAATAGCTTATAGGAAACAGGCTATGGCAGAGGCTCTTGCCAATCATGCAATAGATACAGGCAGGGTTACATACACAAGTTCGCCGGAAACTATGGGTTCTGCGATTGCGGCTTATGAGAGAAACATCATGGAAACATCGGGCATTTTGAAGTAAAGCAGGATATGCCCGGACTTACTGTAAGGGGGCATGGGCGGCTCCGAATGACAGAGGGGCCGCCGTTGAAATATTTTTATCAAGGAGGATGAGAAAATGCCAATGAATGTTAATCAGGATTACAGCCAGTTTTATGTGGGGACGGAGCAGTTAAAAAGCTATGGTTCCAATTCGGCGGCAAAGAAGGACACCTTAGTGAAATACCGGTTCAACACCACGGATGAGCATGGCAACAAGGTCATGGATAAGATGTCAAAAGAGGAAACAATGAAAGCCGTGAATGAGATTTCAGCACAGTATGGGGACAGCGTCATCGTGCAGTTTTCCGGTGACGGCCTTGCGGCTCTTGCAGAGGGCAGGAAATTTATGTCCGGCAGGGAAATGACGGCGGAGGAAGCTGCAAAGAGGGCGGCAAGGGATGCCGCTTTTCAGGCGGAGAATGTAATACAGCATGAAAACACGCACAGAATCGTTATACCGAATTATGAAACAAACGAACAGCTTTACAACAGCCTTGCAGGTGCGGATGACAAAGTGATCAGTTCCACGATGGGGATTATTTCAAATTACCTTATGCCGGGCAGTGCTTCGGGATTGTCGGAACAGGAAAGGCAGGATAAGGTGGCTTTCGGTTTGGAAGCGGCTAAGTATCTGGCAGAGAATTATCTGGATGAATCCCATGCGGGAGATTTCATGTCTGCAATGGAGACGATTGCGAAATACGGCCTGAACGGTTCCGTTTCGGACGGCGGGAAGGTCATATACAATGTGCAGGAGGGGCAGGTGCGGATGTCCGGCGCGCCCGGCAGCTATGTGGATATGGAGGGCTGGCTGAAAGCGAATGACACCGAGCTGTATAACCAGATCAACGAGCTGAACCGGAGCATCATAAACCATAAGGACGGGGAGAACCATTCCGCTAAGTTCATAGAATTATACACAAAAGCGGCGAAGAAGATACTGGACGCTCCTTCCGACACGAAAAAGGACAGCGGCTATGCAGACTGGAAGGAGAAAGTGGAAAAGACAAAGCTGCCGGCCACATTCCAGAATGTGAAATACAACGGCTTCCAGTCGTTTCTGGAAAGCCTGCAGAACCAGAGCAGTCTTTCCGATTCATGGATTAGTGAAAACATAGGCCGCTTTATGAAATGGCTGGCGGTCTGATGTAGATAAAATATTTTATCAAGGAGGATGATATTTATGGCAATTTCAGGAGTAACGGATTACACGAACACATATGTGGCGGGCAGGACAAACGGAAACAGCGGTCTCAGCGGAGAAGCGCAGAATTATTTAAACGGGTTAAAAGAAAAATACCCAGATGCGAACGTGACAGTGACAGATTTCAAGAATGGGAAGCAGGAAGATAATTATATGTTCGGCTGCAGCGGAGGTAATAACGTAGCCATTTCAGCCAACATCATTGAGAAGATGGCGAAAGACCCGGCAGCGGCAGCAAAATACGAGAAGGTGATTGCCGATGCCCCGAAAGCGGCAGAGGAGATTAAGGAAGGGCTTGCAGCACATGGGGCGGAGATGGTGGCAGGCGGTACCGTCATTGACAAGGATGGAAAAGTTTCTTATTGGTGCATCGGCAAGCATGAGCCGCCGAAGGACAGCCCGACAGTATCCTATAAAAAGACACTGCAGGAGCAGTTGGAGGAAAAACGTGTGAAGAAAAAAGAGGAGGAAGCCTTAAAGGAGAAGAAACTGGCAAAGGCGGAATCCGTGGAAAAACTGATGGAGCAGATAAAGGCGGGAACAAGCCAGCCTGCAAAAATGCAGGAAGAAGGCAAAGGCGCACAGTTGGATTTGACCATATAACGAGGGAGGTATTTATGATGCGTATAGGAAATAACAGTCAGGGAATCTGGCAGCTCTTTTCAAGGATGAACGGGAATAACGCCTTTGGCAGAAGTTCCGGTGCAGGCGGCAGGAATACGCTTGAAGACCAGCTTACCGGACACAGAAAAAATTCCTACGGCGTGGAGGGAATGTGCGTTACCAACAATCCCAATGCAAGGAAAATCATCAAAGTATCTGATGAGATGAAGCAGCGTGTTTTCAACAGCGTAAAAGATGCATTTTACAAATACAATGGAATGTCCGGCGATAATGAGGCGGAGTGGGAAGAAATGGCACAGGCAAAAAACAATTATTATAAGACATTAAAGAAGGAAGACCGGGTAGCCGCGGCATGGACTTTAGGGCAGTTAGAAATAAGCATTGGGAGAAAGGTGGCCAGTGCAGTGAAAGAAAAAGTACCCGGATGGACGTATGGCAGACCAATCCCATCAGATGTACTGGATGAGATTTTTGCAGATGAGAGCATTACATCAATGGTATCCGGGAAATCCGGCATGGCGGAAGGGCTGGATATACAGATATAATCCTTACACCGTATTCCGCAGAGGCGCATAAACCTTTGCCTCTGCGGACTGCAAGGGGCATGGGTGGCTCTGAACGAAAGAGCGGCGAAGGGAGGTGTTTGCCATGAAGTTTGACAGGGGAAGTTAGGATTGAATGAAGCTATGAACTGCTCGGACTTATATTGAGAGAGCAGAGATGGCTCTGAATGACAGATGAGCCGCAATACTAAAAATAATTGACGATAATGGAGGACTTGAAAAATGAGCATTAGTGGAATAGGAGTAGGCTATCCTGTGTGGAGGGAAACAGGAAAGACGCAGAGAAATAATTCAGGAATAGGTTTTGCAAACAAGATGGCTGGTGCAGATACGGCTGGGAGCGTTCCTGCCCAAAGAACCAGCGTGAGGACATCTGCGCTGGAGGCATACCGTGCATCGACGGCTTCGGCAGTACGCAATGTGAAGCCTGCCTATGAAACATATGAATCCGAGAATTACAGGATTGTGCCGGACAATGAGGCTGGATGCTTTGACATCTACAATAAGCAGGGAGAAAGGATAGGCGCTTTTGACTATTCTGATATCAAAGTCAGACAGGACAGTGCGACGGGCAAGCAGTTCTTGATCTCGGAGCATGGAACCATGAGTTATGACGCTGTGGTATTGGACGGCGAGCTGAAAGATGCCCTGCAGAACGTCATGGGAGTTGAAACACTGGAAACGGAGGAACTGCAGGGATTTACTTTAAAGACACATTCCGGCACGGGAATACAGTATCTGGTGCGGGATGGAGAGGAAGGCCGTGGCGGGAAAGTCCTTTTACAGAGCCAGGAGGATATAGAGAAGTATGAGGCACTGATGGAAACCTACTTCAATAAATATCCCAGTCTGATACATGATAAAAACGCCGCATACATATGGGCTGATCTGGAGATTAAGGGACTGGCACAGCACACGAATAATGGGATTGTTTCTATGGGCTTTAACGGGATGTCCTATAATGACAATTCAAATTATAAGAACAATTGGAGCGTCCTGTTTTCGGGAGATACCTATAAGGCGGTTTTTGACTGGCTGCAGAACAACAGGGGAAGTATTGAAGAAATGCAGAAATTTGCTACATGGCAGGATGTGTTTAAGAGCATTGGCAGTCACTATGAGCGGGTATGGTCTGATGAAGAAGAAAAACAGGGGTATCTGAATAACTAATCGGCATATCCCCGATAAGCTACAGAGGACGAGAAGGGCAGACTTTATCAAATAGTAGGAAATTACAAATATAGACAGAATCGGGAAATTGGGATTGTATGGAGAAATAAAATGGTTGACATATATGTGGCGGCTGCTTTCAGCAAAGACAATAAGGGTGGGAATAAGGCAGGAGTGGTTTTGGGCAGATTAGAGTTGACTTCTGTTCAAAAAGCAGCAATAGCAAAAGAAGTGGGATATTCTGAAACTGTTTTTGTGTTGGATTCCGACAAGGCAGATTATAAGCTGCAATATTTTACACCAACAGAAGAAGTCCCACTGTGCGGCCATGCCACAATAGCAGCATTTTCTACCCTTAAACTGCTGAATATGTTAGATAAACTAGATTGTACCATAGAGACAGAAGCTGGGATTCTCAATATTCACATAAAAGAGGATAGCCTGATATTGATGGAGCAGAATTGTCCGGAATACCTTAAAGTTTTGGATTCAGATACTTTTACGGGGTGTATACAAAAGGGTTTTATAGACCACAGATTTCCGATACAGATAGTTTCTACGGGGCTGAATGACATTATGCTTCCTGTTGATTCGGCAGAGCATTTAAAACGGTTATCTCCTGATTTTGAAATGATAGCAAATATGACCAAAGAGAAGGAGGCAGTTGGAGTTCATGCTTTTACCCTGATCAAAGAATCAGATGTAACAGCTATATGCAGGAATTTTGCCCCATTGTATGGGATTGATGAAGAGTCAGCAACTGGTACAGCAAGCTGCGCTTTGGCATGTTATCTTTTCAAATACTATAAGCAACAGCCACAATATATTTTTGAGCAGGGGCATAATATGGGAGAAATCTCACGAATAGTTGTAAATCTTTCATATCATGGGGATGTAATTGATTCGGTTTTTGTTGGTGGGTATGGGTATTTGCTTGGGAAGAAGTCTTTGCCCGTGTAAAGGATTTTAGTGGAAATATATCCCCAATAAGCCACAGAAGGACAGGGCAGGTTTCCCTGGTTTTGGGAGCAACGAGAGGAGGTGTTACAAGGGGAGTTAGGATATAGGAAACAATGGACTGCTCGGACTTACATCAAGAGAGCAGAGATGGCTCTGAATGACGGATGAGCCGCAATACTAAAAACAATGGAGGATTAAAGGAAATGAATGTTAATGGAATAGGAACAGCAGGATACCCGGTGGCAGGGTATGAAACGAGAAGGACAGAAAGAAATGTGGCAGGAGGGAAATTTGCAGAACAGGCGGCGGAAGCGGCACAGGCAACAGCTACCCTTCACGGTGCAGAGGAAGGTTCCGGGGATATTGCAATCAGCTCATGGGCGGATGTTGTGAGCGGCTCGTCCATTTCCGTCTATAAGACGCAGGACTTTGATGCGGCAAATCCCGTGTATAAAGTCAAGACATGGGATAAATCGGGGAACGTGACGGAGCAGATGGTGGACGTGTCAAAAGTAGACCCGGAGAACTGCGATACGGCGGAAATGTATGCCTATACTGCCCATTTGAAGGAAAGTGGGAAAGGTAGCTTTGAGGACACCGTCCTGAAAGCTGCAGTCGCAAAAGCAGTGAAGAATGCGGAGCAGAGAAGCGCGGGCTCATGGAGCTTTTCGGAAAAGACGGATTGGGTAAAAATCGTGAATGACATCATGCAGTCCGAGTACCAATATGGAGATTTGAAGGGCTACATGGAGTGGAAGAAGTTCTTAGGATTTCTGGAGAAATAGACCATTCGGATTTACTACATAAAGCACAAACGATAAAAGGGAACCAAACGTGAAGTGTTCATGTCTGGTTCCCTTGTTCCATATCAGTGCGGGGAGATAGCAACAGATGTATTTTGGGGGAGAGGAGGTGGTATTATACGGAAAATGAAATGCCCGGAGAGATGGTGCAAGAAACGGGCCTGTGACATTGGGGAGACGGGTTCCGGCTGGATTATCGTGTCGCTGAAATGCCCTAACTGCGGCAGGGTAATAAAGGTGTACTG
>VSOB01000095.1 GCA_009774625.1 Lachnospiraceae bacterium | reverse complement strand
CGGTGTTCCCCAAGCGGCTCATCAGCTTCAACCCCATGCAGTATGTGGTCTGGCGGGGGAAGAAAGAGGAATACGAGCTGTTCTCCCAGGAGGACGGGGACGCCCCGGCTGTGCCCACCCTCACCCATGAGCAGTTCCGGGCGTTGGAGAACTTTCTGAAACGGAAAGATAATCCGGCCCTACTACCCATCCAGATTGCCTACTACACCGGGCTTCGTATCGGGGAGGTTTGCGCCCTCACCTGGCAGGACGTCAACCTGGACGAGCAGTACCTCACGGTGCGGCGGAGCATCCGTTACAACGGGGCGAGGCACAAGACGGAGATCGGGGCCACCAAGCGGAAGAAAGTCCGTACCGTGGACTTCTGCGACACTCTGGCGGCGATTTTACGGAGGGCCAAGAAAGAGCAGATTGGGAACCGCTTGCGCTACGGCGAGCTTTACAGCCTGAACTACTACACCGAGGTCAGGGAGAAAGACCGGGCCTATTACGAGGTCTACACCCTGCCCAGGACGGCAGGCGTGCCGGAGGGGTATCGGGAGCTGTCCTTTGTCTGTCTCCGGCCTGACGGGGCCATTGAGACGCCGGGGACGGTGGGTATCATGTGCCGTCAGGCAAAGAAGAAAGTGCCGGGGCTGGAAGATTTTCATTTCCATATGCTCAGGCACACGTTCACCAGCAATCTACTCTCCAACGGGGCCGCTCCTAAGGACGTGCAGGAGCTGCTGGGCCACGCCGACGTCAGTACCACGATGAACATTTACGCCCACGCCACAAGGGAGGCCAAGCGTACCTCCGCACGACTGCTGGATAAGGTGGTCTGCGGGGAGTAAAAAACTTTCCCTTGTTTCAGCCTATGAGGGCAAAAACAAGGGAAATTACATAAGGTTTGAACATTCAATCAGCGGAAAGCCTTGATATATCAAGGTTCTAAGAGAATTTGACAGATAAATTGGAATTTACCTTTCAGGCTTTTTAAATAAGGACACGCTGTTAATCACAATAGAAGCAAACGCAACAAAAAACAGCAGCATATCCATTCCTCGGATAACGTTGGAATGATATTGTTGATTCTATCATCTATGTCCGCTGTTTACAATGTATATTGACAGCCCGTTTCCGGAGCCGGCCGCTTCCGAAAAGAGGGGCATGATGATGCATGCATGAATGGTTCAGGCGCTCAGGCTGTTGTCTGCCAGAGTGCCGCGTCATCAGCGGGCCAGTCTGCCCTGCCAGGTGTTTCGGATGCGCATGTCCTGATGGATGGCGTTGAGAACCGAACGCTTATGGAGACTCCATTCGGGTGCCAGCAGCAGGTTTCGGGGGCCGTCTCCGGTGAGGCGGTGAATCACGATTTGAGGCGAGAGACGTTCCAGAGCGCCGGTTACGAGCATGATGTATTCATCCTGTTCCAGGACCTTACAGTTTCCGCGCAGGTATTCATCGGCCAGATCTGTGTCCTGCAGAATATGCAAAAGCTGGAGCTTTACACCAAAAACGGACAGTGTATTCAGAAAAGAGACGGTTTCGTACATCTGCTCTTTTGTCTCTCCGGGCAGGCCCAGAATGATATGGACGATCACGGGAATCCGACGCAGGGAAAGCTCGTTCACTGCCTTTGTAAAACAGGACAGGGGATAACCCCGCCGTATATAAGCGGCAGTCCGGGAATGGATGGTCTGCAGGCCCAGTTCGATCCAGATCAGTTTCTCCGGATAAGCCTGCTTTAGTGAAGTGAGCAGGTCAAGTACATCTTCCGGCAGGCAGTCCGGTCTGGTGGCAATGGAGATGCCTGCGATTTCCGGAGCGTCAAGCGCCTGAGTGTAGAGGGCGCGAAGATGGGGCACAGGGGCATAGGTATTGGTATAGGCCTGAAAATAGGCGATAAACCGGCTCCCTGTCCGCTTGCAGCCAAACAGGGAAAGCCCCTGGCGGATCTGGTCGGAAACGGAAAGTGTCTCCGTTTTGACAGCGAATGCACCACTGCCTCCATTGCAGAAGATACAGCCCCGCTTCCCCAGCCTCCCATCTCTGTTGGGGCAGGTCATGCCTCCGTCCAGAGCGATTTTATACAGTTTTTCATCAAATACATGCCGGCAGTAGGCATGAAAGGAATAATAGGGCTTATCCAGCCAGAAGGACGGATAGCCGGAGCCGGAACGATTCTGCATGGCGGGATATCCTACCGGATGCGGATGTTGGACTTGACTGCCTCAGCCACCACCTGAGCCACTTCCGGACGGAATGCTTCCGGCAGGATATTGGTGTCGCTCAGTTCATTGTCGGGCACCAGCCCTGCAATGGCATGGGCGGCGGCCAGCTTCATTTCTTCCGTGATCTGATGCGCCCTGCCTTCCAGAGCGCCTTTAAAGATACCCGGAAATGCCACCACATTGTTGACCTGATTGGGGAAATCGGAACGGCCGGTACCCACGATCCGGACACCGGCGGCCTTTGCTTCATCCGGCATGATCTCCGGCACCGGATTGGCCATGGCAAAAAGAATGGCGTCCGGATTCATGGAAGCGGCCATTTCCTGGGTGATAATACCGGGAGCGGATACGCCGATCAGGATATCTGCCTGTTTCATGGCGTCTGCCAGAGTACCGGTTTCGTGGTTGGGATTTGTGACCTGGAGCATTTTTTCCTGCATAAAATTAAGAGATTCACTGTTTCCGGAAAGAATGCCGGATTTGTCACAAAGTATGACATTGGTAAAACCATAGGTCAGAAGCAGTCTGGTAATGGCGATGCCGGCGCTCCCCGCACCGTTTACCACTACCTTGCATTGTTCTTTTGTCTTATGTACCACTTTCAGGGCATTGATAATACCGGCCAGTACGACAATGGCTGTCCCGTGCTGGTCATCATGAAAGACCGGGATATCCAGCAGGCTTTTCAGGCGTTCTTCGATCTCAAAACAGCGGGGGGCGCTGATGTCCTCCAGATTGATACCGCCGAAAGCCGGTGCGATGTTTACAACGGTGCGGATGATCTCTTCCGTATCCTGGGTATCCAGACAGATGGGCACCGCATTCACATTGCCAAATTCTTTGAAGAGAACAGCCTTTCCCTCCATAACAGGCAGGGCGGCATAGGGACCTATATTGCCCAGTCCCAGAACGGCGCTGCCGTCGGATATGACAGCGATGGTATTGGCTTTGATGGTATATTGATAAGCGGCTTCCCTGTCCTTTGCAATGACTTTGCATGGCTCTGCCACACCGGGCGTATAGGCAAGGGACAGCGCTTCCCTGGATTTGACCGGTGTTTTGGAAACGGTTTCCAGCTTTCCGTTCCATTCTTTATGAAGATGAAGTGCTTTTTCGTTGGTAGTCATAGTCATTCCTCTTTTCTGAGATGAGTTCTCTTTGCTGTGTAATCAACATCCTTTCTATTATATAATAATTTTAATCTTTTTGCAAAATTTGTTTGCATTCCGTAGAAAGTTATGTATAATAAAGCTATCAGTCAGAAACTTTGGATGTTTTCGGATAGCTTCATGTACATTCGTACGATAATCCCATTAAGACAACAGAGAAAAGGTAATATATCGGATTTGAGAAAGGGAGGAAACGTAATGAGAGAAAAATATGAGTCGTTGGCTTTGGCGGATCTGAAAGCGATTGCCAGGTCAAGGGGGATCAAGGGTACTTCTGCGATGAAAAAGGCAGAGGTAGTGGAAGCCATGCTGGAACTGGACAGCAGAGAGAGTCAGACTGACGGCGGAGCGGACGCACAGAGCAGAGGGACGGCGGTCCGGACGGAGAGTGATAAGCAGGAGCAGTCCGAAAAGACAGAACGTACAGAGAAGCAGGAGCGTCCGGAGCGTACAGAGAAACAGGAGCGTGCGGACAGGCAGGAGCGCCCTGAGAGGACAGAGCGGAGTGAACGGGAGCGTCCGGATAACGAGAAGTCCCTGGCGGATCTGGACAGCGGCGAGATTGCCAACGGGATTTTGGAAGTGATGCCGGACGGTTATGGTTTTATCCGCTGTGAGAACTATCTGCCGGGAGAAAACGACGTCTATGTGGCGCCCAGCCAGATACGGCGTTTTGGTCTGAAAACGGGCGATATCATAGAAGGGAATACAAGGGTCAAGACTCAGGCGGAGAAGTTCAGCGCACTGCTTTTTGTAAAAAGGATCAACGGATATGTGCCGGAGGTTGCGGCGCGGCGCCGGAATTTTGAAGATATGACACCGATTTTTCCCGATAAGAGACTGCGTATGGAGACACCGGGAGCCAGTGTGGCCATGCGCATTATGGATTTGATGAGTCCTGTTGGAAAAGGACAAAGAGGGATGATCGTTTCGCCGCCTAAGGCCGGCAAGACGACTTTGCTGAAGGAAGTGGCCAAATCCATTAAGAAAAACAATCCGGAGATGCATCTGATCATTCTTTTGATTGACGAGCGTCCCGAAGAAGTGACGGATATCCGGGAAGCCATTGAGGGACCCAATGTGGAGGTGATCTATTCCACGTTTGACGAGCTGCCGGAGCATCATAAGAGAGTGTCGGAGATGGTGATCGAGCGTGCAAAGCGTCTTGTGGAGCATGGCAGGGATGTGACGGTCCTGCTGGACAGCATCACCCGTCTGACGAGAGCATACAATCTGGTGGTGCCGCCCAGCGGCAGGACACTTTCCGGCGGTCTGGACCCGGCTGCCCTGCATATGCCCAAGCGGTTTTTCGGTGCGGCCAGAAATATGAGAGAGGGCGGCAGCCTGACCATTCTGGCCACGGCGCTGGTGGAAACCGGCAGCAAGATGGACGATGTGGTGTATGAAGAGTTTAAGGGAACAGGCAATATGGAAATGGTGCTGGACAGAAAACTTTCCGAACGGCGGGTATTCCCGGCTATCGACATCCCTAAGTCCGGTACGAGACGGGAGGATCTGCTGCTGAACCGGGAAGAGCTGGAGGCCATCAATATTATGCGGAAGGCGTTGAATACGCTTAAGCCGGAGGAAGCAGTGGATAAGATACTGGATATGTTTTCCAGAACCAGAAACAATATTGAATTTGTAGGTATGGTTAAGAAAATTAAATTCTTTTAAAAAGACTTGCAAGCGCAGATAAACTATGCTACAATGAATAAGCTGTTTGTGAGAATACCACAGACATAGAATAAGAGCATTAAGGGAATTGATAACAATAGAGAGGTGAGAGCGATGAAAGAGGGAATCCATCCGGAGTATTATCAGGCAACCGTTACCTGCAACTGCGGCAATACATTTGTGACAGGGTCTACCAAGCCTGAAATCCACGTAGAAGTTTGTTCAAAATGCCATTCATTCTATACAGGTCAGCAGAAAGCTGCAAGAGTGGCCGGACGTATTGATAAGTTCAATAAGAAGTATGGCGTAGAAAGCAAATAGCGGTATGAAAAAGGTTGAGGTTTTTAATCTCAACCTTATTTTTAATAAACAGGGGAAATGTTTCCTATGAAGAAAAAAGGCAGGTCCTGCGGTATCGGCGGTCAGGCGGTACTGGAGGGCGTCATGATGAAAAATAAAGACAGATATGCGGTGTCGGTCAGGAAGCCGAATGGAGAGATTGAGACAGATACGGAAGAGTTCCGGGGCATCATGCATGACAGCGTGTTAAAGAGGCTGCCGTTTATCAGGGGCGTATTCAATTTTGTGGATTCCATGACATTGGGGATGCGTACGCTTACCTGGTCGGTTTCTTTTTTTGAGGAGGGCGGGGAAACAGAACCGCAAAAACCGTCGCTGTTTCAGAAGCTGTTCGGAGACAGGGCAGATGATGTGGCAATGGGGATGACCACGACGGTTTCCATTGTGCTGGCAGTGGGTATTTTTATGATATTGCCTTACTATATTTCCAGCCTTTTGGGCAGCTATGTGAGGAATGCGTCGTTGATGGCGATGATAGAAGGTCTGATCCGTATCCTGATTTTTGTGGCTTATGTGGTGGGGATTTCCGCCATGAAGGATATTCACAGACTGTACCAGTATCATGGGGCGGAGCATAAGTGTATCAACTGTATTGAAAGGGGCCGTCCCCTGACGGTGCGCAATGTGATGCGCAGTTCCAGACAGCACAGACGGTGCGGCACCAGTTTTCTTTTGTTCGTGATGCTGGTCAGTGTGATTCTGTTTTTCTTTATCCGTGTGGAAAATCCGGTCTACCGGGTGGGACTGCGGATTTTGCTGATTCCGGTAATTGCCGGGATTTCCTATGAGATCATCCGGCTGGCAGGCAACAGCAATAATATCCTGGTCCGGATTCTTTCGGCGCCGGGGATGTGGCTGCAGAAACTGACGACAAAGGAGCCGGATGAAGAGATGGCTGAAGTGGCCATTGCTTCTGTAGAGGCAGTGTTTGACTGGCGGGCTTATCTGAAGGATACTTTTGATTATGAGGTGGAAGAGGAGCCTGCGGGAGACGAAACTCTGCATCTGCCGGAAGATACGATGTCGGAAGAAGAGGCGTTTCTGCCGGAAATGACGATACCGGAGGAAGCGGCTTTGGAGTATGGTGTATCTCAGGAAGAGAACGATGACACGGAGGTGTTCTGGCTGGAAGAAAACGGTGTGGATGAGCTTTACTGGGAAGAGGAGGCGGCTGCAGAGGCAGCAGCCGGCGGCGGACAGACGGAAAATGGTTTGTTTCCGGAGCACAGGAACTATGAGATATGAGGAATTATACCGGTATGGCGTGAAAGGCCTGGAGGAGGCCGGGATCGGAGAGGCTTCTCTGGATGCCCGGCTTTTGCTGGAGTATGTGTGCCATACCGACAGAAATCAGCTTCTGGCGCATGGAGAGGAAGAAGTGGCGCCGGAGCCGGAAGCCATGTACCGGACCTTACTGGAAAAGAGGGCGGCGCATATGCCCCTGCAGTATATGACATGTCTCTTATACACAAATCCGAGACCACGAGACCGGCAGAGATGGCGTCTGCCGTCTTCTG
>VSOB01000094.1 GCA_009774625.1 Lachnospiraceae bacterium | reverse complement strand
TAGTAGAATTTTTCATGTGCATCGCTGATAAAAATAATCGCTTTCTCTGCTCCTAACGCTGTACTACTCATGTTCATTTCCTCCATTTCCTATTTTGTTTTTTGACCATAACAAAAGGACACTTCCCTAAAATTTTCTTTTAGAAAAATGTCCTTATCGTACAAAATATTAACTTGAACTGACACGAGTTTAATTTAAAATCATTTATTTTAACCCGTTAAGAGAGTTTATTTTGTCGTACTCTTGTCGTACCATACTGTCTTTAAGTCCGCAAACCCTTGATTTTACTGGTTTTCTTTGCCAAGCGTTTTCATCGTCGGGAACAACAGCACATCCCGTATCGCCGGTGAGTCGGTCAGCAGCATAACCATCCGGTCAATCCCATAGCCGATGCCCCCGGTAGGCGGCATGCCGATTTCCAGTGCATTTAAAAAGTCCTCATCTGTGTGGTTGGCTTCCTCGTCGCCCTGGGCAAACTGCTCCTCCTGTGCTTTGAAACGCTCTCTCTGATCAATGGGATCATTCAGCTCCGAATAGGCATTGGCCATTTCCCATCCGTTCATAAAAAATTCAAACCGTTCCACATAGTCTGGGTTATCCGGCTTCCGTTTGGTCAGCGGTGAGATCTCCACCGGATGATCCATCAGGAAAGTGGGCTGAATCAAATGCTCTTCCACATACTCCTCAAAAAACAGATTCAGGATATCTCCCTTTTTATGTCTCTCTTCGTATTCTATGCCCTTTTCCCCGGCAGCCGCTCTTGCTTCTTCCAGTGTATTGATTGCTCCGAAATCCACACCTGCATATTTCTTTACCGCATCCACCATAGTGATACGTTCGAACGGCTTACCGAGATCCATTTCCGTCCCTTTATAAGTAATGATTGTGGTACCCAGCACTTCCTGCGCCACATACCGGTACAGCTTTTCCGTCAGATCCATCATACCGTTGTAATCGGTATACGCCTGATACAGCTCCATCAATGTAAATTCCGGATTGTGCCTTGTATCCAGCCCTTCATTCCGAAATACCCGCCCGATTTCATAGACCCGCTCCAATCCGCCTACGATCAGACGCTTCAGAGGAAGCTCCAGCGAAATCCGCAGCTTCAAATCCTCATCCAGCGCATTGAAATGTGTCTCAAAGGGTCTGGCTGCCGCTCCTCCTGCATTGGATACCAGCATGGGCGTCTCTACCTCCATAAATCCCTGACTGTCCAGAAATCTGCGGATGGCGCTGATGATCCGGAACCGTTTGATAAAGGTATCCTTTACCTCCTCATTCATAATCAAATCAATATAGCGCTGCCGATACCGAAGGTCTGTATTCACCAGTCCGTGATATTTCTCCGGAAGGATCTGCAGACTTTTTGACAGCAGTGTCACTTTGGATGCATGGATGGAAATTTCACCGGTTTTTGTCCGGAATACTTCGCCCTCCAGCCCGATGATATCCCCCACATCGTATTTCTTAAATTCAGCGTAGGATTCCTCCCCAATGCTGTCACGTGCCACATAGGACTGGATATTTCCTTTCAGATCCTGAATGTTGCAGAAAGAAGCCTTGCCCATAATCCGTTTGGACATCATACGCCCTGCCAGAGACACATGCATGCCCTCCATCTCATCAAAATGCTCCTTGATCTCACTGCTGTGATGGGTTACATCGTACTTCATAATCTGAAAAGGGTCTTTTCCCTTTTCCTGAAGCGCCGCCAGTTTTTCTCTTCGCACCTTCAGAAGCTGTCCCAAATCCTGTTCCTGCTGTTTGTTCTGTGTTTCTCCCACGCTTTTAACACTCCTTTTAATTGCTTCTCTGAATTTCCAGTACCTTATATTCCAATATACCGGCCTGTGTCTCCACCTGGATCATATCCCCGGCCCTTTTTCCCATCAGGGCACGGCCCACCGGCGATTCGTTGGAAATCTTTCCTTTTAAGCTGTTTGCTTCTGTAGAACCTACGATTTTATATTCCAGCTCTTCGCTGAATTCCAAGTCCAGAATCCGTACACGGCAGCCGATGTTGATTTTATCCAGATCCACTTCATCCTCTACGACCACTTCCGCGTTTTTCAATATTTTCTCCAGCTCTTCGATTCTGGCTTCAATATCCCTCTGTTCATCTTTCGCCGCATCATATTCCGCATTTTCGGACAGATCGCCCTGCTCTCTGGCTTCTTTGATCTTCTGCGCCACCTCCTGACGCTTTACCACTTTCAGCTCATGCAGCTCATCCTCATATTTTCTGAGTCCCTCATACGTTAATATATTTTTTTTCTCTTCCATACTGTGTGCCACCTCTCCCACAATCCAGTTTATTTTGCGTCCCTGCGCAATTCTGACAGACATAACACCCTCACTATTATGCCCTTTTACTATCTCCGTCGAGATTATACCCCATCCCTCAGGGCAGTGTCAAGGAGATTCCGCAGGGATACATAGGGAATCTTCCCGCATTTTGCGGCAATTCTGCGCCGTTTGTCTCTTGTCCACCACATGTCCATATACACACTGTCCCTGGGAAAATTCCGCATACACCGCCTTCCCCGCCTGCCCATATCCACAATCAGCGTTTTCTTATCCGGAAAGGAGAGCATACCGCCATCTCTTACACATCTGACTGACAGCCCATACTCCTCATACGCCATTTCAGCAAACTCTTCCCATGCCTTTGGCCTGTCTGTTACAATGGTTGCATAATTATAAACATGGTAAACCTCCGAAAGAAATGCCAGTTCCCGATCTTCCATTTCCATTTCCGGCTCTGTATCCATGTCATATGCCTCTGCTTCATATGCTTCCATTCCATATGCTTCCTCCGGCCTTTCCTCCGGCCTTTCCTCCAAAGCCAGAGCGCCTTCCCTCTCATCCTCTTTTCCCGCTTCGGACGCTTCCCCGATCTCCTCTTCCTGCAGGCTCCATAGCATCGGCCTCTCCACCGGTTTTTCCCAGCCGTCCAGAAAGATCAACTGCTCCGCCCGCAGTACAAACAGATTTTCCTTGCAACAGTCCCGATAAAACCGCAGTAGCATTTCCGTGGGAAAGCACTCTTCCTTCCACGAACAAAAAAGAAATGCACCTTCCGGCCTGCCTGTCCGATTCTGCATTTCTTTCTTTCGTAATTCCTGTTTTATATGCCTCAGCGTCCGCTTCCATCTGCGCTGCCGCCTTCTTTGTTTTCTGTCCTGGGTACGGCTACGTCTGCCCTGCCTGCCGTCATCAGAAATTCTTTCCAAAGCCTGCCGTCCCTTTGCCTTTTCCAGAGCCAGGATCTCCTCCTCTGTGATCCCTTCGATGCCATAGCCTCTTATGGAAACTTCCAGAACAGTACAGCTTTTTTGGGTCAAAGGATAAGGCAGGCTCAATAACTGCTCTGCTGCCTGCCATAGCCTGTTTTTCTTTTCTTCTTTTTGCTTCGTATAGAGACAAATCATATTTTCCATACTGCAGTATATGCGTCCTGCCGCAAAATATCCGTCCGCTCCCACAGTCGCCGCAGACTTATTTTACAAAAGAGCCGATTTCCACCAGATTCCCTTCCGGATCTGCCACATAGCAAGTCCTCTGTCCCCAGGGCTGTGTAACAGGAGCCATCACGGAAACCGCTCCCTTTTCCACGATCTCTGCGTAAGTCCTGTCCACTGCCTCATAATTTTCCACACACAAAGCGATCTCATAATGGCCGTTGATTCCTTCCGCATAGCCAAATTTTTGATTTGCCATGACTTCAAAATCACTTCTCCGAAACAGAAGAAACAAGGTCCCGTCCTGCTCCAGATACACATTGTCAGTATCCTCCGCCTCTTTGATGGCAAATCCCAGCACATCTCTGTAAAACCGGATCATCGCTCCCATATCCTTCACAAAGATTCCAAATCCTTCCAAACGCATCTGTTTTACCTGCCTTTCCTTTGTCTGCCTGCGGCCTTCCCCGGCCACAGGCCTTTCTTTGCAAGTATAACAGCCTGATCCGGTTTATTCTTGTAAAAATGCGACATCCGGAAGAAATTGCAGCGCATACGTCCGCGCCTGTGAAATCGTCATAGAATGATACTTCTTAAAATCCCGTAAAAGATGGGCCTGATCCGTATACCCATATTGTTCCACCCAGTCCAGCACGGCACTTCCCGAAATCCTTTCTGCCCTGTATGCCGCTCCGGCCTTTTCTCTGTTATTTTTCATGTTCAGGTGAAAGCTCTCCAAAATATCCCGCCACTTTCAGAATCATCATGCCGACCGCTTCCCATACTGCGGCATTTTCCTGTCTGACCCGGAGATTTTTCAGCAGAATCTTTTCCGCTGCCTCGACCAGCGCCTCCGGGCTTTCTGCTTCAAACAGAATCCCTTCCATTTCCCGTTTTATCCGTCCAAAATGCTGTCCGGCATCTGTCAGACAATTGCAGGTACTCCGCAGGGAATCTTCCGAAAACAGTACGACGCTCCAGGCATAAAAACGAATCCCGAACAGATAATGCTCTCCCGCTTCCTGTCCGCAGGATGTCTGAAACATCCCATCCGAAATACCGCAAAAACGGCTGCACAGTCTGCTGCCTGTAAAATCAATCTCAAATAAAAGATCCGCGCAGGTATCCGGTATGACGCAGGTCGCCTGTGGGCTTTGGTGGCTTTGCCCCATCTGTGGCTGCCAGTTACGATATGGCCACTGCCCCATTCCCCAAAAGCATCTGATATAGGGAGCCAGCGCCTGACAGGGCGGAAATTCCCGGTAACCATGATTGCCCGCAAAAGGCGCCGCCGTAAGCGGACGATACAGTTTATGCAGTTCCATAAAGCATCCCGTCCAATGCGCCGATCAGCTCTTCCATTGTCTTTGCCTCATTGATTTTTCTCCGGATACGGGCCGAATGAGGATATCCGGCAGTATACCAGGACACATGCTTGCGCATCTCCCGGATGCCGGTATCGTTTCCTTTACAGGCAATCTGCATCCTGGCATGTTCCAGAATCATCTCCCGTACCTCAGAGGCAACAGGACGGGGCGGCATACTGCCGGTTTCCAGATAAGTCAGAATCCTTCCGAATATCCATGGATTTCCCTGGGCGGCCCGGCCAATCATCACACCGTCGCACCCGCTCTCTTCCATAAGCCGTCCGGCCGAAGGGCCGTCGCATACATCCCCGTTTCCGATCACCGGAATATGCACCGCCTCTTTCACCTGACGGATCACGTCCCAGTCTGCGCTCCCGGCATAGTACTGTGCCCTGGTCCTCCCGTGGACGATCACCGCCGCCGCACCAGACTCCTGTGCCACATGTGCCATTTCCACCGCATTGTTGTGTGTCTCTTCAAATCCCTTACGAATCTTGACTGTCACCGGTTTTCGGATCGCCGCCGCTGTCTTTTCAATGATCCGTCCGGCCAGCAGAGGATCTTTCAAAAGGGCCGAACCCTCTCCGTTGTTCACCACCTTGGGCACGGGGCATCCCATATTCAGATCCAGTATGGCAAAAGGCCGTTCCTCTATTTTCCGGGCCATCTCACTGATGATGTCCGGGTCCGAACCGAAAAGCTGCAAAGACACCTTTCCTTCTTCCGGATGGATCTCCATCAGCGCATCCGTATTTTTATTGTTGTATAATATGGCCTTTGCGCTGATCATCTCCGTACTGACCAGCCCTGCTCCCTGCCGGGCGCAGAGCAAACGAAAAGGCAGGTCCGTCACACCTGCCATAGGAGCCAGTAAAACATTGTTGTCCAGCGTTACATTTCCGATCTTTAGTTTCCTGTGCATCTTGCTCCCTTTCTGCTCCTTATTTCTTTTTCCCTGTGCTGTCCGTATTTTTCTCATAAATAATACGCAGACCGTCCAGTGTCAGCGCACTGTCATATATGTCAATGGTATCCGTCTCCTCGGAAATCATCCTGCCCAGCCCTCCGGTGGCCACCACCTTCAGATTGTCATAGCCGGTTTCCTTTCTGACCTGCCGGATAATATATTCTGTCTGTCCGATCTGACCATAGACCAGTCCGGCCTGCATACTGGATATAGTTTCCTGCGCCAGAATGGACTTGGGTTTTCTGATTTCCACCTCCGGCAGCTTTGCCGCCTCCTGGGACAGTGCCATCAGAGAGATACGCAGTCCCGGCGCCGTCACGCCCTCACTGAAGCTGCCGTCCTCCCGCACCAGATCGTATGTGGTGGCAGTGCCAAAATCCAGCACCAGGACGGGGCCGCCGTACTTTTCAAAAGCCGCCACTGCATCCACGATTCTGTCCGCACCCACACCCCTGGGATTTTCACCGGATATCCGGATTCCTGTCCGGACTCCCGGGCCCACGATCAACGGCTTCTGGCGGATATATTTCACCATAGCCCCTGTCAGGGAATGCATCACATTCGGCACCACGCTGGCCATACTGATACCGCTGATGTCCTGAATCGCTATCCCGTTAATACGCAGCAGTTCCATAATGGAAATGCCGAACTCATCCGAGGTCCTTGCTATCTTTGTGGTGATCCGAAAGCTCTTTTTCAGTTCTTTTCCATCAAAGACGCCAAATGTAATATTTGTATTTCCAACATCCACAACCAATAACATTGCTTTCTCCGGCAGCCGTCCATACCTGTTACGGCATCTTCCTACTGCCCTTCCTCCTCTATCATTCCGGACAGATCTTCTTTCAGAATCAAAACCCTGTAATACAGGCTCAGAGACTGCAGCAGCTCTTTCCGCTTCCTGCGGATCTCCTTTACCAGAAGTCCGCTGCCAATCTCATCGTAATACACATCATTTTCTTCCGCATCCGTTTCCAGTGATACGCTGCCGTCCGCCTCAAACACGACCGTAAAGATGCCCCCGGCCTCTTCTGTAAACAAAACACAGATAATATGCAGCTCATCCTGCACCGACTGGGGAATCTGCTTAAATCTTTCATTGAAATAATAGTTTTTCTCGTAGGCATTGGCCCCGCACAATATCATCCGATTT
>VSOB01000093.1 GCA_009774625.1 Lachnospiraceae bacterium | reverse complement strand
ATATGCTGCGCTGACTAGTATCCTCACTCATGCGTGGTCTGGAAAGACTGTTCAACAATATAAACAATTTAAAGGCTTGCATAAAGAAAATCTCCGCGATAATATGACAAACACGGAACTTGCACTTAATCTGCTGGCAGAGGTTTCAACTACCGAACTTTCCAAAAACGCAAACCCGCAAGGGTTTTCCCAGAGTAAGGATATTGCCAAAACCGGCGGGAGCATCGCTGGAAATGCCCGCAAAGAACTTGAAAAGCAACTAGGAAGAAGCGTCATCTCTCCTGCAAATGCGACTACGCCAAAACGTCTTGACGAACACTCATAAAAAATCCGACCTAGTGTCTGGGTAGGGTGATGGGGAATCTTTAGAAATTGATATACTTTTTCCGAACGTTCGGAAAATAACAACAGTTTGGATAAATTTGCCCCTTGAAAACAGAATAAGTACATGCCTTTTTGCATAAAATATTTTACACAAAAGAACGTTCGTTTCTTGTTTTTGTTCTAAAATAATGTTATATTGAAAGCGTAATCAGCTTCTCTGATTGTATCTCTTCTATTCAAGAAGGAGGTGGCAACATGGCGACATCTACGTTTACCAAGCAATTTTCTGTCGAAAAGAAAAAGGCCGATGAATTTGTGTCAGAAATGACTAAAAAGGTAACGCCTACGCTGCAGCCTGATTTCAAACCTAATCTTGTACGTTTATCACAAGATTGTGAACTGAAAGAAAATATTCTGGCTGCATTAAATGACTGAGATGATATATAAAGTTATACCATTAGGAGAGCTTTTAGGCAAAGAGTACAATCAGGATAAACTGAATACTGCATTTAAAAGGTTCTCTTGTCAACGTGAAGCTGACTTAGAGAACTTTTTGCAGGAAAAAGCAATTTTATATGAAAATACGAACTTGGGAAAAACTTATCTTATTTTAGATTCCACTGAATTGGAAAACAAAAACTTTGTCATTGCCGGTTACTTTACCATCGCCCAAAAATCTGTGGATATATCAGAAATCTCGGCTAAAAAGCGGCGAAAAATGTTAGGATCATATCCCGGACGGGATAAATTGAAATCTGTACCCGCCTATCTGATCGGGCAATTGGGACGGTGTGATTCCTATTCATCCCTGCAGTTACCGGGAGACACTATACTGAACGAGTGTTATAATGTTATCAGTCTTGCCTCAATGATTGTCGGCGGGAACCTGATCGTTTTGGAATGCCGGGACGGTATGTTCTCAAAAGTGTATGAACGTCTCGGTTTTAAAAAATTGTATGATTCATTAAATGATGAAAAATTAGATACTTTGTACAAGAAAGTTGATTTTGAGGACTACTGGAATTACAAGCAATAAGTGCGGTACCATACATAAGTATGAATGAAGGAAATATAACTCTATTTTAAGTAACTTCTGTTATTCTGGGCATTTAGGAAACTGAATGCCTTTTCTATATAGGTATAGTAGGAGGATAACCAATGTCTAAAGTCAAACGCTGTGCAATCTACATCCGTGTAAGCACCGAGGAGCAGCACCTTAACGGTCTCTCCCTCCCTGCCCAGAAACGCGCCCTCACCGAGTACGCCGAGCGTAACGGGCTCACGATCGTTGACTGCTACGCCGACGAGGGAATCTCCGCCCGCAAGCCCATGAAGCACCGCAAGGGGCTCCTGCGGCTCCTAAAGGACGTGGAGCAGGACAAGATCGACATGATCCTTGTCACCAAGCTGGACCGATGGTTCCGAAATATCAAAGACTACAACATCACAGAGGAGGTCCTGCAGGCCCATAACTGCTACTGGAAGACGATCTTTGAAAATTACGACTCTTCCACCGCCAACGGGCAGATGGTCATCAACATCATGCTCTCTGTCAATCAGGCGGAGTGTGACCGCACCTCTGAGCGCATCAAGGCCGTTCTGGACTATAAGCGGTCTATCGGCGAGGTTACCAGCGGCATGTGCGCCTGCTACGGCTATAAGGTGGTCAATAACAGGCTGGTGAAGGATGAGGCCGTCTCTGCCATCGTAGAGGATGCCTACGACCATTACCGCTCCTGTTATTCGATACGAAGCACTTACAACTACCTGTTAAAGAAATACGGCAATCAGGCGCCTTCCTGCAACAAAGTAGACCGTCTGTTTAAAAATGAAACCTACGCCGGGCGCGACAAAAATAACATCAATTACTGTGAACCTTACATCACATGGGCCGAGTTCCAGAAGTTCCGGCAGATCACTACCACGAAGACATACACGGCCGGCCGTTACGATCCCTACATCTTTTCTTCCCTGATCAAGTGCCCGGTCTGCGGCAACAATTTTACAGGGTACCGAAAAAAGCAGAAGCTGAAGAACGGCGGTGAGAGCATATACATAAAATATCGGTGTGGGAACAAATTCGGCCGTCACGGCGGCGCCAGTCTGACGGAGCACAAGATCGAGGATTACATGCTGACCCATGTCTCGTCCAGACTGGAGCAGGAAATCACCCAAGTGCAGTTTAAAGCCAGACAGCAGAAGGAGCGCCGCGATACAGACGCTGCCCGCAAAGAACTGGAACGTCTGAATATTCTTTTTCAAAAGGGAAGGATCACGGAAAGCTACTATGATGAGCAGTATGAACAGCTTGAGAAAAAAATCAGGGAATCCGAGCCGGACGAAAAGATAACCCCTCTCAAGTCCTATGACCATCTGGTCACAGCATTCAGTGGAAACTGGCAGGAACTTTACGCAACTCTGGATAAGCAGCATAAGCAGACTTTCTGGAAAGGTACGATCAGAAGCATAGAAATAGACCCGGAAACCCATAAAATAAGCGGTTTTTCTTTTCTCACAGAATTGGAGTAGTAACCAGCGTACACGGTTGAGTTCGAGCCCCACGCCACCTCTCTCGAATCAAAGGGCGACGGCTATGTGGTGGCTTCCCTCGGCGAAGATTCCGGCTATGTTCCCTACACCGCCTTCTCCGCCAGAAAGAGCTATATCGAGAAAAATCCCGACGTGATCGAGTCCTTCACCCGCGCCCTGCAGAAAGGCATGGACTATGTACAGACCCATACGCCGGCGGAAATCGCCAAAGTGATCGCACCCCAGTTTGCGGAGACCGACATCGCCACCATAGAAACAATCGTCGGCAGATATGCCGCGCAGGACACATGGAAATCAGATCTTGTTTTCTCGGAAGACAGCTTCACCCTTTTGGAAAACATTCTGGAAGAAGCGGGCGAACTGGACGGCAGAGTGCCATACGCCGATCTGGTGGACACCTCCTTCGCCAAAAAAGTTTTACAATAGCCTTATCCTATACGGTTCCATATACGAGATAACGCCCGGCTCATCCGCCGGGCGTTATTCATATAATGTAAACTAAGCCTCTCCTAAAAGCTCTTTCAGGGCGTCCACCACAAACTGGTACTGCGTCAGCATCTCCTCCACCCCTACCTGCATCACTGAAAAGTTCTCCTCCTTCACCGCCGTCTCCTGCTCCGCGGCAAGCTGGGACAGATAGGTAGCTCCTATGGATTTCATGGCATTCTTCAGTCCGTGCACCTCGATACAGTAACGCTCCCAATCCTTCGCCTCATAAACGCTCCGGATCAGGGGGATTTTCCCCTTCCCCTCCTCCATTGCCGCCCAGAGCACTTCCATGTAGATTTCCTCATCATCTCCACACAGCCTGATGCCTTCCTGCACATCGAACCCTTTGACTGTCAAATCCTCAAACGACCGAATCATTCCCATTTTACTCTTCCTCCTGCACCTTTCCCTTTTTTCTTGTATCTTTGCCACGTTTATCCGTAAAACCGTCAATCATCTTCTCGATCAGCAGTTTTTTGACATAAACGTCGAAGCTTAACATGCAGATAAAGGAGAAAAATTTCAGAAAATCCCGATCCTCTGCGGGCGCATCCTCAAAGGTATTCTGGGCAATCCGAAACTTCTCATCCACATCTGCCTTTAAGACATCCGTCTGTTCCCGCTCCAGTCCGAATACCTCTTCGTATACGCGGGAAAGATCATACGCCTCTCCGTTCTGAAAATAGCGATTCGTAATCGGCTCTAAGAGCTCCTGGATATCGCTGATTGATAATATCCCTTTATAATAGTAGATAAAGATCAGAAGAAGCATATGATCCTTTGAGTATTTTTTCTTAAAAGGCGGCGGAAGAAGGTCGTTTTTTGCGTAATTATTAATCATCGTCTTTGTCAGAATCTTATCGGAAGCCGGATCCCTGGTCGTATTTCTCAGATGGGACTCCATGAAAGTTGTCACCTGATCCATATAGAGATCAATCTCAGGAATATCCTCCGCCCTGATATATTCGATCCTGTCCAGACTTTCCTGAATGCTGTTTAACAAATCCTCTATGTTGATCGTCATCTTCCGCACCTTCCGCCTTCCTCTGTCTCCTATTATATATTTTTCATATGTGCCTGACAAGTATTTTATCTCGTTTAACAACAGCCCTGCGGTTTACAAAAAAGTGTATCTGTGGTATATTCATACATAAAGATTGTAAAGTTTTAACGTATGAAAGCGCATGTCTTTCATATGTCGCAGTAAACTACTCTGACATGGAGGTAGCTATGAATAAAAAAATCAAAACCGACGCCGTTGACCATCTCTTTCAGGCTGTCCTCTGCCTGCAGACGCAGGAAGAATGCTACGATTTCTTTGAGGATCTCTGTACCGTCAACGAACTTTTGTCACTCTCCCAGCGTTTCGAGGTGGCGTCCATGCTGAAACAGCATAAAACGTATCTGGAAATAGCGGAAAAAACCGGCGCATCAACCGCCACCATCAGCCGCGTCAACCGTTCCCTGAACTACGGCAACGACGGCTATGACCTGATTTTTGAGCGTCTGAATTCGCGGTAACATATTTTTTCATGTATACCAAATCTTCTGCAATACCTCTCCCATATATTGACACAAATTTGCAGGCTTGTTAGAATGAAAAGAGCAAATAATATTCAAATGGGCAGGTGGAAACAGATATGTATACTTGTAGTCTCCATATTTATTTCGTAGGACATCCCAGCCACGCTTTGGACGTGATTAAAAAGATGCCCTCCCTTGAACATTTTACCCATATTTTTATCGAAAGCGACGAGGCGGAGGCTTCTTTGTCCGCGAAAGCGGACGTTATCATAGCCGACCTGTCTCGTATAGACGTGCATTCCGCGCTTCAAATTTTACTGCCGAACCGCCGTGAAAACACGGAAGTTATTTTGCTTGCGGACAAAAAGCAGATGCAGCTTCTCTGCGCGGATCCGGCGTTAAAGAATATCGCGGACGTCTGGATCATGCCTATGTCCGACGAGGAGCTCCGTTTCCGTTTCCTGCGTTGGCAGCAGACCTGCAAAGTGAGCATGGATCTCTGGGAAACCAGCCATTTTCTGGAGGCGACGATCAACAACGTTCCCAATCTGGTCTGGTACAAGGACAAAGACGGCGTCCACGAAAAAGTAAACAACAGCTTCTGCCATGCAGTCAACAAGACCAAGGAGCAGGTGCAGGGACGCCGGCACGCCTACATCTGGGACGTGGAGGAGGACGATCCTGCCTGTATCGAATCGGAACATCAGGTTATGAGCAAAAAACAGACCTTTGTATCCGAGGAAACCATTATGGCAGGGAATGAGACAAGAACCCTGATGTGTTACAAGTCTCCCCTCTATAACTGCGACGGCAACGTGATGGGAACCGTCGGCGTGGGCGTCGATGTGACGCAGGAACGCGCCTACGAGCAGGAAATTATAAAGAAAAACAAGACGTTAGAGACGATTCTTGCCACCATAGACTGCGGTGTGATGAACCACAGTCTGAACGATTCGCGCATTCTGAACGTAAACCGTGCCGCGCTCAAAATCCTCGGTTACGAAACGCTGGATGAGATGATGGCGGACGGCTTTGACATTATTGCCGCCTCCGTGATGGATGAAGACAAAGCGCATCTCCGCGACAGCATCAGAATGCTGAAAAAAGCCGGGGATACCGTCAATGTAGAATACCGCGTACAGCACAAAAACGGAGAAATTCTCCACATTATGGGAAACATCAAACTCTACGAGGAAAACGGCGAACTTTTCTGCCAGCGCTTCCTTCTGGATGTCACCGAGCAGAAACTGCAGGAGAAGAAGAATACACGGCGGCAGATGGAACTGGTGCAGGCTTTAAGTCTTGACTTTACGCTCGTATGTTTCGTAGAACCGGACACCGGCATGCTTGCCCCTGTCCGCACCGGCAAACGCGAGCTGAACCATATTTTTGAGAACAAAATTTCCCTAAAAGAAAGTATGGAACACTACATAGAGGAATGGGTATATGAGGAAGACCGGGAAACGCTGCGTCATGCCGTTTCCCTGGACACGCTGAAGGAAGAACTGAGCGCGAAACAGGTTTACTCGGTAAATTACCGCAAACAGCTGGATCAACAGCTCATCTATTTCCAGATGAAGGCTGTAAGCGCCGACGCGGATGACGGCAGTCTCGGTATCGTCCTCGGGTTCCGCAGCGTGGACGCGGAAATCCGCCGGGAAATGGAGCAGAACACGCTGCTTGAGGCGGCTCTCTCCCAGGCAAACCGTGCCAGCAAGGCAAAAAGCGTATTTTTATCGAACATGTCCCACGACATCCGCACACCGATGAATGCCATCGTTGGCTTTACGAATCTGGCAATCACGCATATCGACCAGCCGGATCTTGTTTCGGAATATCTGAAAAAGATCCAGACCTCCGGCAACCATCTGCTGAGTCTGATCAACGATATACTGGATATGAGCCACATCGAGAGCGGGAAGATCCATCTGGAGGAAAAGCTCTGCAGCCTTCCCGAAATTCTGCACGGTCTCCGCAACATTCTGCAGGCGGATATCCACGCAAAGCAGCTCGAGCTGCATATCGATACGGTGGACGTTGTGGATGAAGCGATTTACTGTGACAAACTGCGGCTCAATCAGGTTCTTTTAAACCTGTTAAGCAACGCCGTGAAATATACCGGTGCGGGCGGACATGTCAGTATGCGCATCACGGAAAAATCGGACGCACCCGCCGGGTATGCCAACTATGTCTTTGCCATCAAGGACACCGGCATCGGCATGAGCCCGGAGTTTGTAGAACGTATCTTCGAGCCTTTTGAGCGGGAACGCAACAGTACCATCAGCAAAATCCAGGGAACCGGGCTCGGCATGGCAATCACAAAAAATA
>VSOB01000092.1 GCA_009774625.1 Lachnospiraceae bacterium | reverse complement strand
GCTGCATACAGACCATAGAGACCGGCCCCAATGATGATTCTGTCATACCGTTTTACTGTTTGTGTCATTCGGTTTCCTGATTCCTTTCCTTAACGCGGCAAAAGCCTCCGCAGACGGCGCACTGGTCTGCTGAGGCCTTTTCTTACGTACTTGATTTATTCATCCACACTGTAATTAGGTGCTTCCTTCGTAATATGAATATCATGGGGATGGCTTTCCTTCAATGCTGCAGCAGAAATCTTGACAAATCTGCCGTTTTCCTTCAGTTCCTCCACTGTGGCAGTACCGCAGTATCCCATACCAGAACGCAATCCTCCCATCAACTGGAATACGGTATCCTCCACAGTGCCCTTATATGCCACGCGGCCTTCCACGCCTTCCGGCACCAGCTTTCTGGCATCGGACTGGAAATAGCGGTCCTTACTGCCGTTTTCCATTGCCGCTATGGAACCCATACCCCGATATACCTTATATTTTCTGCCCTGGAACAGCTCAAAAGTTCCCGGACTTTCATCACAGCCCGCAAAAATACTGCCCATCATGCAGACATTGCCGCCGGCTGCAATGGCCTTCGTCATATCACCGGAATATTTGATGCCTCCGTCTGCGATAATCGGAATCCCATATTCTTTGGCCACCTGATAAGAATCCATGATCGCCGTCACCTGAGGCACACCGATGCCTGCCACCACACGGGTGGTACAGATCGAACCCGGCCCGATGCCCACCTTTACCGCGTCCGCGCCTGCCTCAATCAATGCCTTCGTACCCTCTCCTGTGGCCACATTGCCTGCAATCACCTGCAGATCCGGATAGTGTTCCCGGATCATACGCAGACACCGCAGTACGTTTTCAGAATGGCCGTGTGCGCTGTCCAGTACGATCACATCCACTTTGGCATCTACCAGAGCGCCCACCCGGTCCAGCACATTGGCTGTGATGCCCACACCGGCACCGCACAGCAGCCTGCCCTGCTCGTCCTTGGCCGCCAGAGGATATTTGATCGTCTTTTCGATGTCCTTGATGGTAATCAGGCCCTTCAGATTAAAGTCTCCGTCCACGATGGGGAGCTTCTCTTTCCTGGCCTTGCCCAGTATCTTTTTGGCCTCTTCCAGTGTAATGCCCTCTCTGGCGGTAATCAGCCCCTCTGAGGTCATACATTCTTTAATAGGGCGTGTATAATCTGTCTCAAATTTCAGATCCCGGTTGGTAATAATACCTACCAGCCGCTTACCTTCCGTAATCGGCACACCGGATATGCGGAATTTTCCCATCAATGTATCCGCATCTGCCAGTGTATGTTCAGGAGTCAGAGAAAAAGGGTCCGTGATCACACCGTTTTCAGAACGTTTTACCTTGTCCACTTCCTCTGCCTGTGCTTCGATCGACATATTTTTATGGATGATCCCGATACCGCCCTGTCTCGCCATTGCGATTGCCATGCGATGCTCCGTAACCGTATCCATACCCGCACTCATCATCGGAATATTCAAACGGATCTTCTTCGTCAGCCATGTGGAGAGATCCACCTGATTCGGAATGACCTGTGAATAGCCCGGAACCAGTAATACATCATCAAACGTAATTCCTTCGCCTATTATCTGCCCCATGTCTTATCCTCCTGTCATATGATATATTTTGAAAAGTTTATCAGACACACCACGCCTTGTCAATGCAAATCACAGAAAGTCAGTTCAGAAACAATTTGCGCGGCGCTGCGCTGTGAAGCGCCTCTGCCAGCCCTTCTTCCCAGTCCAATATCACCTTCTGCTGTCCTTCATAATAAAATACATAGGTCTTTTTGCCCATCCTGCTACTATAGTCCTTTACCGTACAGTTTTTATTCCGGTAACCATCCAGATGATAAGAATCCTGCGGCCCTCCGATTTCTATCTTGTCAACCTGATAGTCAGCCTCAGACTTTCTTCTGCTGCGTGCCATGATCCGGTCCACAGTCAGCTCCCTGCACACATAACTGTATTCAAATTCGATCCACTCCTGCAGATAACAGAAATAAGCGCCTGCGCCGAACAGGAGCGCCGCAGCCAGAAAGAAAATCGTATACGGCACCATAATCAGAGAAAATACCGCAAGGATACCGCATACAATTTTCAGTATGGCCGCCGCCATGTTTCTCTTCCTCGCCACCAACACTTCTATAAATGTCTGATCCATCTTCCATCACCTTTCGCCGTTTCTTTCTATAATAGTACAAAACTCAGGCGGATTCAACAATAGAAAGTATGCCGCGCCAACTTTCTATTGTCATAAGTCAAAAATCATGTTCCCCGGACAGCATTTCTTTCAACATCCCGTTGACCAGGGCCGGGTCCGCTTTTCCGCGCATGACTTTCATGGTCTGCCCTACCAGAAAACCGATGGCTTTCTCCTTTCCGCCCCGGTAGTCCTCCACTGATTTTGGATTGTCTTTCAGGACCTGCTTCACCGCCTGCGTGAGCGCATCTGTATCATGGGCCATCAAAAGCCCCTTTTCCTCCGCATAGCGGGCCGGCTCCACATCGGTATCAAACATAGCCTCAAACACCTCTTTTGCCGCCGCTCCATTGATTTCCCGCTGATCTGTCATGGCAATCAGTCTGGCCAGATTAGAAGGGGTGATCCTGATATCCTCCGGGTCCAGTCCCCGTTCTTTCAACAGACGCATCGTTTCCCCCATCAGCCAGTTGGATACTTTTTTCGGCTCCCCGCAAAGAGCCGTGGTTTTTTCAAACAACTCCGCCATCTGCCGTGATGCGGTGAGTATGTCAATATCATAATCGGGAATCTGGTATTCCTCCCTGTATCTGATTTTCTTTTCCGTCCGGAACTCCGGCAGGGCCGCTTTTCTTTCCTCCAGCCACGCTTCGCTGATACAGATAGGGGTCAGATCGGGATCCGGAAAATACCGGTAATCCTGTGCATCCTCTTTGGAACGCATGGCGTAGGAGCAGCCTTTGGCATCATCCCATCTTCTGGTTTCCTGCACCACTGCCTCTCCTGCCTCCAGCAGATCAATCTGCCGCTCCCGCTCTCCTGCAATGGCTCTGGTGATCGCCCTGAAGGAATTCAGATTTTTCATTTCTGTCCGGGTGCCGTACTCTGCTCCCGCCTCCCGCACGGACAGATTCACATCGGCACGCATGGAACCCTCCTGCAGCTTGCAGTCAGAAGCTCCCAGATACTGAATGATCAGCCGCAGCTTTTCCAGATACGCGATCACCTCTTCTGCATTTCTCATATCCGGCTCAGAAACAATCTCAATCAACGGCACGCCTGAGCGGTTATAGTCTACCAATGTGCAGTCCTCCCATTCATCGTGAATCAGCTTGCCCGCATCCTCCTCCATATGGATCTCATGGATGCCCACCTGCTTAGTCCCATCCTTTGTCTCGATTTCCACAGCCCCGTTTCGACAGATCGGCAGATAGAGCTGCGAAATCTGATAATTCTGCGGATTGTCAGGATAGAAATAATTTTTCCGGTCAAATTTACAGTATCTGGTGATCTCACAGCCGGTAGCCAGCCCTACCGAAACCGCATATTCCAGTACCTTTTCATTCAACACCGGAAGTGAGCCTGGCATGCCTGTGCAGACCGGACAGGTATGCGTGTTTGGCGCTCCGCCAAAGGCAGTGGAACAGCCGCAGAATATCTTGGTCCTGGTGGCAAGCTCCACATGCACCTCCAGGCCGATCACTGTTTCATATTGCTTTTCTTTTCCCATTTATGCTTCCTCCCGGCATACCGCAAACGGCCCTCTTGCTTTTTCATATACAAAGGCGGCCCGCAGCAGCTTCTTTTCTTCGAAACAGTTGCCGATCAACTGCATCCCCACAGGCAGTCCGGTATCATCCAGGCCGCAGGGCACCGTAATACCCGGCAGCCCTGCCAGATTAACGGCCACTGTATAGATGTCCCCCAGATACATTTTCATCGGATCCTGAAGGCTCTCCCCCAGCAGCGGCGCAGTGGTGGGAGCCGCCGGCCCCAGTATCAGATCAAACCTGGCAAACGCCTCATCAAACGCCTTTTTGATCAGCGCCTTGACCTGCAGCGCCTTAATGTAATAGGCGTCATAATAACCGGAACTCAGGACAAAAGAACCCAGCATAATCCTTCTCTTTACCTCTTCCCCAAATCCTTCGGAACGGGTCTTTTTGTACATCTTATGAAGTCCTTCCGTCTCCCCGCTGCGGTATCCGTATTTGATGCCGTCAAACCGCTCCAGATTGGAACTGGCCTCCGCCGACGCAATGGTATAATAAGCAGGAATCGTATACTGCACCAGATCCAGATCAAATTCTTCCACCACGGCTCCTTTCTCCTGCAGTATCTTTGCCGCTGCAAGGACATGTTCCTTCACTGCTGGCGCAAGTCCTTCTGCAAAATAAGCTCTGGGAATCCCGATCCGCAGCCCGGTCGCATCCTCTGTCAGCGCCGTGGTAAAATCCGTATCCTCGCGCGCTATGGAAGTGGAGTCTTTGGCATCATGGGCAGAGATGGCCTCCAGTATCACGGCACAGTCCGTTACGTCCCGGCACAGCGGCCCGATCTGGTCCAGAGAAGAGCCATAGGCGATCAGTCCGTAGCGGGATACGGTGCCATAAGTGGGCTTCATCCCCACCACACCGCAGAAAGACGCAGGCTGCCGGATGGAGCCGCCTGTATCCGAGCCCAGCGCCATAAAACATTCCCCGGCCGCCACTGCCGCAGCAGAGCCGCCGGAGGAACCGCCCGGCACATATGCCTCATTCCACGGATTCCTGGTGGGCCCGAAAGCGGAAGTCTCTGTGGTGGAACCCATGGCAAATTCATCCATATTGGTTTTGCCGATCAGCACCGCCCCGGCCTCTTCCAGTCTCACCACGGCCTCCGCCGTATAAGGCGGGACAAAATTTCCCAGGATGCGGGATGCGCATGTAGTCAGCATCCCCCTGGTGCACAGATTGTCCTTAATCGCCACCGGGACTCCTGCCAGCGGTCCTGTCAGTTCTCCCCGGTCAATTTTCTTCTGGACTTCTTCCGCTCTTTGAAATGCCGCTTCCCGGTCCACTGTCACATAACAATTCAGGCGCTCTTCCCGTTTTCCGATCACATCAAAAACCGCCTGCATCGCTTCCATTGCCGTCGTCTGTTTTTCCCTGATCGCTCTGCCAAGCTCTGCGGCCGTCAGATCCATTGGTTTCATATCTGTCCCTCCTACTCAAATGTACGCGGCGCCACAAACATACCATCTTTTTCTTCCGGTGCATTAGCCAGCAGCGCATCCCGCATGTCACCGCATGTTACCACATCCCTTCGCAGTACATTTTCCAACGGAAATACATGGGACATGGGCTCCACGCCTTCCGTGTCCAGTTCATTCAACTGATCTATATAATCCAGCATCCGGGCCATATCCTTTCTGGCCTGTTTTTTTTCCTCGTCAGACAGCTCCAGCTTTGCCAGAATGCCCACATAGTCTATTGTTTCTTCTGAAATAATATTTGCCATCCTTTTCCCTTTCTGCCTCTGTCTGCTCTCAGTCTCTTATTTTGATGTGAACTTCCCGAAGCTGCTGCTCTGTAACCAGTCCCGGTGCGCCGCACATCAGATCCTGTGCATTTCCGTTCATGGGAAATGCAATCACTTCCCGTATATTCTCTTCTCCCCGCAGGAGCATAATCATACGGTCAATGCCGGGCGCCATGCCTGCATGCGGCGGCGCTCCGAACTGAAACGCCTCATACAGTGCGCCGAATTTCTCCTGCAAAGTTTCCTCGTCATATCCAGCCAGCGCAAACGCTTTTATCATAATCTCTATATCGTGATTTCTCACCGCACCGGAGGAAAGCTCCACTCCGTTACATACAATATCATACTGATATGCCAGAACGGAAAGCGGGTCCTGTTCCTCAAGGGCCTTCAGTCCGCCCTGCGGCATGGAGAAAGGATTGTGGGTAAACACAAGCTGTTTTGTTTCCGGATCCTGTTCATACATGGGAAAATCATTGACATAACAGAAACGGAATGCATTTTTCTCCGTCAGGCCCAGCCTGCTGCCAAGCTCATTGCGGATCTGGCCTGCATAATAATTGGCCCGCTCTTCCCGGTCCGCAATCAGGAAAAGTGTATCCCCCGCAGCCAGCCCTGTCAGCCCGGCCAGTTCCTTTTTCAGCTCTTTTGGAATAAACTTATCGATGGGACCCTTATAGGACAGATCTTCCTCCACCTCCAGATAGCCCAGACCGCCCAGACCCAGAGAAACGGCAAATTCCAGCAGCTTTTCATGAAAGCCCTTGGACATATCCGCATGTACCCGGATGGCCCTGACACATTTGCCCAAAAACGGCCGGAACGTACATTTCTGAAAAAACTCTGTTACATCCATGATCCGCAGGGGATTTCTCAGATCCGGCTTATCCGTACCAAATTCCAGCATCGCCTGCCGGTAACTGAGGATCGGAAACGGCGCCGGTGTCACAGCGGCTCCTTCCGGCGCAAATCGTTCAAATACCGCCGTCAGTATTTCCTCCCCCGCCCGGAACACATCTTCCTGTGTGGCAAAACTCATCTCAAAATCCAACTGATAAAATTCTCCCGGAGAACGGTCTGCCCTGGCATCCTCATCCCGGAAGCAGGGAGCGATCTGGAAGTATTTATCAAAACCCGATACCATCAAAAGCTGTTTATACTGCTGAGGCGCCTGAGGCAGCGCATAAAACCGGCCTTTGTATTTTCTGGACGGTACGATGTAGTCTCTTGCCCCCTCCGGGGAAGAAGCGCATAAAATCGGGGTCTGGATCTCCAAAAATCCCATCTCTGTCATCTTTTCCCGCAGACAGGCAATCACTTTGGAACGGAATACAATAGCGTCCTTTACTTTTGCGTTCCGCAGATCCAGATAGCGGTATTTCAGACGCACTTCCTCTCTTGTCTCTTTGGAAGTCATCACTTCAAAGGGCAGCGGTTTGTATACTTTTCCCAGCACGGCAATGGTTCGGGCCTCCAGTTCCACCGTTCCTGTGGGAATCCTGGGATTGTAGGTTTCCTCATCCCGTTTCTCCAGAATGCCTGTGACAGAAATACACATTTCTCTGGTAATGCCCTCCAGCAGGGCAGTGTCCCGGAGCACCACCTGGAGCACTCCGTACATATCCCGAAGGTCAAGGAAGGATACGCCGCCGTGATCTCTGATGTTTTCTACCCAGCCGGCAGCTTTGAGTTCTCTGCCGATGTCGCTTTCACGGATGTCCTGGATGGTTGCGGTTCTGTAGATGTG
>VSOB01000091.1 GCA_009774625.1 Lachnospiraceae bacterium | reverse complement strand
GTGCATACAGAGTCCAGAAAAGCATGTCAGGTTATCGTAGACGATGAGAAATATCCTGTAAAGTATCCGATCTATGAGATGCTGCAGGCAGCGAAAAAGGCAGGTGAATAATATGCTGGCACTGTCCAGAAAGAAAAACGAAGCGCTGGTGATCAACAATAATATTGAAATCACTGTTCTGGAAATCAAGGGTGAGCAGGTGAAGCTGGGAATTTCCGCACCGCGGGATGTGCCGGTGTATCGGAGAGAAGTATATGTGCAGATTCAGGAGGCCAATAAAGAAGCTGTCAATGCGGATGGGATAGAGAATCTGAAAGAGCTGCTGGGCTGAAAATCAATACGGGAAAGCAGGAAAATGTTTATGGATTCTATAAACATTTTCTTTTTTTAGCCGATATTATATTCAGATAATCAGGACATTTGACAGTGACAGGTATCACACGGAGGTGATGGATATGAACATTGAGCCAGTAAACAGTGCTATGACATTTCAGGCACAGACACAAACAAAAAAGCCGGTGGAAAAAGCGCCTGCGGCAGACATGGATGTAACCGCAGCAAATATTGAAAGACCTGTGGTGGATGCCACTACTCTTGCAGTGAAAAATGCAGGAGAAGCAGACGGACAGGGCAATCAGGGAGCCGGCGCAAGAGAGCAGCAGTCTCAGGAATCCATGAAAAAGATGGTGGATCAGTTGAATAAGAAGATGAGCAATTCAGAAGCCATCTTTGGTATCCATGAAGATACGAACCGGGTCACCATTAAGATCGTGGACAGGGAGACAAAGGAAGTCATCAAGGAATACCCGCCGGAAAAGACGCTGGATATGATTGCTAAGGTGTGGGAGATGGCAGGCATTTTAGTAGATGAAAAGCGCTAGGAGGAAAGAAATATGGCAATGAGAATTTCCGGTATTGCATCCGGTTTGGATACAGACAGCATGGTACAGGAGCTGGTAAAGGCATCCAGTGCAAGAAAAGAGGAGCTGGAGAAGGCCCAGACCAAACTGGGCTGGAAACAGGAAAGCTGGAAAGATCTGAATGCTAAGGTATACAGCTTTTTCAACGACCGGTTGAGTAATCTGTCTCTGGAAGGCTCTTTTATTAAGAAAAAAACTACCATTGCAGACAGTACGATTGCCAGTGTGGTTGCGACAGATCTGGCAGTCAATGGTTCCCAGACTCTGGCAGTGAAAAAGCTGGCAAAAGCAGGACGCCTGACAGGCGGCAAGATGAGCAGTGACAAGAGTGTGAAAGGCAGCACCACTCTGGCAGAGCTGGCAGGCAAAAATGGTGTGACGATGGATCCCACCGATAAGATTTCCCTGCGGGTCAATACGGGGGGCAAAGAGACTGTAGTGGAACTGCGGGGCTCTTCCAGCATTGATGATGTATTGAAGGGGCTGAAGGACGCGGGATTGTCCGCTAACTTTGATGAAGCCAACCAGCGTATCTTTTTAAGCTCTACCAATACAGGCGCAGAAAATGACTTCACCATTACTGCCGGCAACATCAATGCGCTGCATGCGCTGAACAGTATGGGCCTTCTGAGTGAAAGCGATATCAGTGACCCGGATAATAAAACCTATCAGGAATACAAATTCTGGGCGGATGCCTATGTGGATCAGGGCGACGGCACTTATGTGCTGGACGAGGCTATCCTGAAGGAGAAGATAGCGGAAAAGACAAAAGAAAAAGCGGCTTCCATGCTGGAGGATCTGGCAGAGTATCAGAAAAAGGTGCAGGATCTGCGGGAAGAAAGAAGCAAATTATCGAATCCGGCTGATCTGAACAAGAATTTTACAGCTTCCGAGGCTGCGCAGAAAGAGCTGGCGGATATAGCCAATGTATTAAAGGACTATTATGACGGTGTGATACAGTCCAATAACACACTGATTGCAGACCAGAAAGCGATCATCGAGAATGCTGACGGTTCTGCTACAGCAGATCAGATTGCAGCAGCCCAGGCCAAACTGGAAGAGCTTACGAAAGAAAACGACGCGAACAAAGAAAATCTGATTAAGGCCAGTCAGGCATATGCGATCGCTTCTTCCGCTGCAACTGCGATGGGTTCCAGTGTACCCACTACAGCTCCCTACAAGCTGGCAGAGCAGGTGGAAAAGGAGAACCGGGACTTTGCGGCCACAGCCAATGAAGCAGTGCACAATATGAGTTCCAAGCTCACGGAGGCAAGCAAAGGCGCTGTTCGTGTGGCAGGCTCAGATGCGACGATCATGCTCAACGGTGCGGAATTTACTTCGGATACCAATACATTCAATATAAACGGGCTGACCATAACAGCCACTGCAGAAAGCGCCGTAACTTCCAGAGATGCAAACGGGAACCCCATTAGCTGGGCGGAAACCACCATTAACACATCCGATGATGTGGATGGCATCTATGATATGGTTAAGGACTTTTTCAAGCAGTACAACGATCTGATCAAAGAGATGGATACGCTGTACAATGCGGATTCTTCCAAAGGATATGAGCCGCTCACCGATGAAGAAAAAGATGTCATGTCCGATACGGAGGTTGAGAAGTGGGAGCAGAAGATCAAAGATTCCCTGCTGCGCCGGGACGGTGATCTGGGAACGCTGATCAATATTTTCAAATCCACCATGCTGGGCACTTATACGGTAAACGGTAAAGAATACAGTCTTTCCAGCTTCGGCATCAATACACTGAGCTATTTCAAAGCTGCTGAAAATGAAAGAGGCGTATTCCACATTGACGGAGATGCGGATGACAGCAATACCGCTTACAATGTAAATGCACTGAAAGCTGCCATTGCCAGTGATCCTCAGGCTGTTGCCGGATTCTTCAGCCAGCTTGCCACCGATCTCAAAGGAAAAGTCAATACCCTGATGCAGCGTACCAATTACCGCAGCATGTACAAAGTATATGATGACAAACGGATGCAGACAGAGTATGATGATTATAAAACGAAAATAAAGGAGCAGGAGAAAAAACTGCAGGCTTTGGAGGACAGATATTATAACCAGTTTACACAGATGGAAAAAGCATTGTCCAAACTGAATTCACAGCAGAGCTATCTCACCAGCCTGTTTGGAGGCTGACAGGAAAGGTAACGGAATCAACACGGAACAAGGAGGTACCAAGGTATGCCATTGCCTAATGCGTATGCAGCTTACAATAAAAACAAGGTTCTGACAGCATCTCCTGCAGAACTGACCCTTATGCTGTATGACGGTGCGATTAAATTCTGCAATTTTGCGATTGCCGGGATTGAGAGCAAAGATATTGAGAAAGCACATAACAACATCATTAAAACAGAAAAGATCATTGAAGAATTCCTGCGTACACTGGATGAAAAATATCCGGTTTACAAAGATTTTGAAAACGTATATAATTATTTGATGGGAAGGCTTCAGGAAGCCAATGTTCATAAGGACAAAGCGATTCTGGAAGAGGTGCTGACGCACTTGCGCGGTATGAGGGATACCTGGAAAGAGGTCATGAAGCAGAGTAATACGCATGGGTCCTGAGCAGGAAAGGATGGAAATGGCAGAAATCAAACAATATGTGGATATCCTGCTGGAAAGTCTGGAGAGAAAGAAGAATATACTGCAGATCATTCAGAAAGAAAACATCAAACAGGAAGAAGCAATTAAAAAGAACAGTGATCTGGCAGCTTTTGATCATATTGTGGAGAACAAAAGCCGTTTCATTGCAGAACTTGAATTGCTGGACAGCGGATTTGAAAAGGTCTATGACAGGGTAAAGGAGGAGCTGCCCCTGGCAAAGGACAGCTTCCGTAATGAAATTGCCCGTATGCAGCAGTTGATTTCGGAGATCACGGACCTGAATGTTCGTATCCAGGCATCGGAACAGCGGAACAAGCAGTTGGTAGAGCAGTATTTTTCCTATGCAAGAAGTAAGATACGGCAGTCCAAAAAAAGTGTTCGTGCAGCCAATGACTACTATAAGAGTATGAGTCAGACCAATTTTGTAGATCCGCAGTTGTTGGACCGGAAAAAATGAGAATAACGGATTTAAGAAAGAACGGTTTCGGCCGTTCTTTTTTTCCTGCTGTTTTCTTCCCTGGGTTTTGGATAATTTCCACTTGCACATTTTGAAAAGCATGTTATAATATACTTTGATATTCAAAGTATTTGAAGTGCAAAACTTATGTCTCATGAAATGTGGAAAAATAAAATCAGTAAGAAAGGACCGCAGTTATGAATTGGGATGAAGCGATTAAAAATTTAGAGCAGAGAAGAGAAAAAGCGCTGCAGGGCGGCGGACAGGCCAAAATTGACAAGCAGCATAAGTCAGGCAAGCTGACGGCGCGGGAGAGAATTGATATTCTTCTGGATAAAGGAACCTTTGTTGAGATAGACGGCATGATGGAGTCCAGAATTGATGATTTTGATCTGGATAAGAGGCGGGTGCCGGGGGACGGTGTGGTAACAGGATATGGAGAGATAGACGGCAGACTGGTCTATGTAGTCAGTGAAGATTTTACGGTAATCGGCGGTACGCTGGGCGAATACCATTCCTTTAAGATCTGCAGGATCCAGGATATGGCCATGCAGATGAAAGCGCCGCTGATCTGTATCAATGACAGCGGCGGAGCCAGAATCGAAGAGGGAATCTCTTCTCTCAGCGGCTACAGCGGCATGTTTCTGCGCCATACAAAGGCATCCGGTGTGATTCCGCAGATCGCTGTTATCCTGGGGCCGTGTTCCGGCGGCGCATGCTATGCGCCGGCTATCTGTGATTATATCTTTATGGTAAAAGATATTTCCAAAATGTTTATCACCGGTCCTAATGTGGTCAAGACGGTAATCAATGAAGAAGTGTCTGTAGAGGAGTTGGGCGGTGCGGAGGTACATGCGAAGAAGAGCGGTGTTTCCCATTTCACCTATGATTCTGAGGGAGAATGCCTGATGGGAGTCCGCAAGCTCCTGTCTTATCTGCCCAGCAACAATGAACAGCAGCCTCCGGTAATCAAACCGATCAGGGAAAAGCAGTCCCTTCTGTTTGCAGTCAACAAGATGCTGAACAAGGTGGGCAATTTTGGAAAGACCTATCTGGAAAAGAGCGACGATCAGTGTGCAAAGCTCCGTGAGATCGTGCCGGACAATTCCAGACATCCGTATGATGTGAAGGAAGTCATAGACTGTATTGTAGACAATGACAGCTTTTTTGAGGTACAGAAAGAGTTTGCCATGAATGCGGTAGTGGGCTGGGGCCGTATGGAAGGAAAGACGGTAGGCTTTGTGGCAAATCAGGCGAACTGCAGTGCCGGTTCCCTGGATTATCATGCTTCCGATAAAGTGGCAAGATTCATCCGTTTTTGCGACTGCTTTAATATTCCGTTGGTGACATTGGTGGATGTGCCTGCATTCCTGCCGGGAACGGCGCAGGAACACAGTGGTATCATCCGTCACGGCGCCAAAGTGCTGTACGCTTATTCCGAGGCTACGGTGCCGAAGATTTCCATTATCATGCGGAAGGCTTACGGCGGCGCTTATATTGCCATGAATTCCAAGGAAATGGGAGCGGATCTTGTGTATGCATGGCCCATTGCAGAGATCGCGGTAATGGGTGCCGACGGAGCGGTAAACATTGCATTTAAAAAGAAAATCAAGGCGGCCGAAGATCCGGAAGCTATGCGTGAGCAGTGCAAGAAGGAATACGAGGACAGATTTTTAAATCCCTATGTGGCTGCTGCAAGAGGATATGTAAATGAGGTCATCAAGCCGGAAGAAACCAGACTGTGCATTTTAAAAGGCCTGCGGGGACTGGAAGGCAAAAAGGTGGAAACACCTAAGAAAAAACATGGAAATATTCCGTTATAAAGCCGGTGGATCAGAAAGGCCCTGCTGCAGTGTTTTGCGGCAGGGCCTTAATTGTGGCACAATAGAAAGTGTGCAAAGTAATCAAACTATTTATTGTTTCATTTCATAGAATCAGCAATAGCTGTTGAACATCATCCCGCTGTAAGGGCTGGTATGATATGGTGTGGCAAAATGGGTCTTGGCCGGGTTTTTATAGGCTACCATTGTATTATTGATATACTGCATCGGGTCCAGGGAAATCAACGTCGTCTTGCGGAACAGGGAATCTGCAAAATCCTGCATCATGGAAACCGTATGCTTGGCCTGTCCGTCCTCCATAGACTGGGTATAGGTGGCAGCGTTCAGGGAAAGTGTGCCGTCCTCTTTGATCTGCAGTCCCATATGATTCAGGCCGTCCTTGTATATGGAAGCGATACCCCGCATTTCCTTGAGCAGGTCGGCATTTTTAGTCCGCCTGCCTTTATTCTGTACAGCAAAGTCCAGAAAAGAGTTATAGCCGTCCACCAGTTTACTGATGTTTTCTCCCAGAGACTCGGTATCATCCTTTACACTGACAGTGGCGGTCTGCCCCTCTATAGGACTGATGCCGTTCAGAGTCAGTTCATAGGTTTTCTCCAGAGTCAACCGGTTGGAAGGACTGGTGTGTTCCTCGCCGTTTACAAGCAAAGATGCATTGGCAGCAGGACGTGTCACCTGTCCGATGCCGAAATAATCCACGGAACCGGAAGCCTTGCTGGAGTGAGTATCGGAAATATCAAAGATATTTTCCTTTCCAATGGGGGCGCCGGTAGCGGAAGAAGTCAGCCGGAGGGCAGACAGATCGCCGTCCGTTTCCACAATGGCATCGATCCCGATCCCGGCGTTGGAAATCAGGCGGGCCAGCTTTTCCTGCAGACTCTTATTGGTGTCACTGCTGGTGACCTTGTACTGAAATTCATAATTGGTATTATGAGTATTGATATCGAAAGAGTAGGTATCCGGCGGCAGTTCCACACTGTCTGAGGGCAGAAAATTACCCAGATTCACCTGAGGAGTAGCCAGTGAACGTACTTCTACTTCAAAAGAAGGAATCTCGGCATCTGCACCGGCGCTGCCGATGTACTGTGCGCTGACAATGTTTTCATTGGTGGAAAAAGCGGCTTTTTTATTCAGGAGTTCATCTTCCTTCAGCCCGCCCAGAGAGGCAATCACATTATGCAGCTCCCTGGCCCCTTCTTTGACGCCAATGGCAAATGCGTGCGACTCTCTGCTGGAATCCAGAAGATACAGCGGCGCCTCCTTGTTTAGTTTTACGATAGAATGATATACATTGCGCAGTTCATTTTTATCGTGTGTATCGTACTTCGTTACCGAACTGCGGGAATAAGAAGTCAGATAGTGATTGTAGACGGTATGCAATGCCAATATATTTGCCATAACTGTCCCTCCTCTCATCCATGAAAAGAACATATATATGTGGGATCTCTGCAAGCAGCCGGAATCCGTTCCAGCCTGCATTTATAATAAGAGGGCATAATAACCTACTTTTATGCACTTATCATATCACGGAAACGTTGGTTTTGCAATAATGCGAAAGTACTCTTATTTCCATTTTTTGTTTATTTCAGTTTATGTTTCATGACAATAGTAAGTCCGCGCGGCGTGCTATCTGTTGTTTTCGGGGAATCCTTTTTCGGAAAGGTGTTTTACGGCCATAATCTGTTGTGAATATGTATTGCAGTGATCCGGCAGCGGGTTTAAAATGAAATGTACAGATCAGGGCCGGTATGCCTTTGGCGGAAAATCTGTGTACAGGTGATTGACTTCGGGGAGGATAAAACGATGACGATTTCAGAAAATACTGGCCATAGACTGGCGTGATTTTGACACTGCCTATGGCAATGCAGCAGAGGATATTCCCTATTACGTACCAAACGGAGACGGCCGCGGATATGTTCCCGGTGTGGCCCGGTCATTAATAAATCTTTTTTCAGGTGATAAAAAAACGGCGTTGCAGGCAAGCTGCGATTTATGGTGCAGTCTGTGCCACCAGCATTCATTTGTGTCATCGGCCGCGCTGTCTGCTTACCAAAAGACAGCGTAAAAACCTCATGGCAGGGGCAGCTCAGGGCAAAGCTGGAAAGGGACAGGCCATATTACGAAACGCTGATGTCGCA
>VSOB01000090.1 GCA_009774625.1 Lachnospiraceae bacterium | reverse complement strand
ACAAAGAGCTGGTGAGCAGAGAAAAAGCGGATCAATATCTGCCGGTGGATATGTACATTGGCGGTGTGGAACATGCGGTACTGCATCTTCTGTATTCCAGATTTTATACGAAATTTCTCCATGACATCGATGTGATAGACTTTGACGAACCTTTTGTGAAACTGTTCAATCAGGGGATGATCACCGGCAAAAACGGCGTTAAAATGGCAAAATCCAAAGGGAATGTGGTGTCTCCTGACGATCTGGTGCGGGATTACGGCTGTGATTCCCTGCGGATCTATGAACTGTTTGTAGGACCTCCGGAGTTGGATTCCGAATGGGATGACAGAGGAATCGACGGGGTATACCGTTTCCTGACAAGGCTGTGGAAACTGGTGCTGGATCATAAGGATACCCGGACGGAGGCGTCCAGGGAGATGCTGAAAGTCCGGAACCGGATGATTCACGATATTACCCAGCGGCTGGAGAATTTCAGCTTGAATACGGTTATTTCCGGGTTTATGGAATACAACAATAAGATGATCGAAATGGCCAGAACAGAGGGCATTGACCTGGAAACATTAAAGACGGTTGTAGTGCTGCTGGCGCCGTTTGCGCCTCATATCAGCGAGGAACTCTGGAGAGCGCTGGGAGAAGAAACTTCCGTGTTCCATGCCGCCTGGCCAGTAGCGGACAAAGAAGCCATGGCAGATACGGAAAAGGAAGTGGCCGTACAGATCAACGGAAAGACAAGAGTGGTCATCAAAATACCGGCTGACAGTACCAAAGAGGAGGCCATTGCCGCAGGCAAAGAGGCTTTGGGGAACAAGCTGAGCGGCAATGTGGTCAAAGAAGTTTATGTGCCGGGACGGATTATCAATATTGTGATGAAGTAGAGATATGGGAGAGGGGAGCAATGAGGAATGGCAAAGAGGTTATCTTACTGGTGGAAGGCAATGCGGATATTCTGAATGCTGAGAAGGCTTTGCTGGAAGAACACCATTACGAGATCATACTGGCGCAGGACGGCAAGGCGGCTCTGGATTATCTGAAAGACAATCCCTATGATACGGATCTGGTGCTTTCCGCACTGGATATTCCGTTGATCAGCGGATTGGAAATGCTGAAACTTCTGAAGCTGTCACAGCGTATGAAAGATGTTCCTGTGGTGATTATAATGCCGATGGAACGGGAAGAAGAACAGACACAGGTGATGGATCATGGGGCGGAGGATATTATTCTGTATCCTTTTGACAGCAGAGTGGTTGTAAATCGGATCCATAATATACTGGCATCCAGAAAACATCCAGGATGTGTGAATGTGATGGAAGAGCTTGCGGCCAGGGAGCTGAACCAGTGCATTGACAGCCTGGGCATCTGTAAGTGCAGACAGTGCAGGAAAGATGTGCTGACATTGTCTCTGAACCGTTTAAAGCCCCGTTATGTTTCTTCCGAGAAAGGTAAACTCCTGTCAGCGCTGGATCAGATGTCTTACGATTATATGCCTGAGATGCTCCGGGCATTGACGGAAAGTGCAGAGATCGTAAAAAAGAATCCAAGACATCTTTGATGATGACATACTGAAAAAGCAGAAAAGAGAACTTTTCTGCTTTTTCTATGGATACGCTGATTGAATCGTCATCTCCACAATTCTCCGACGGATGCACACGGTTTTGCAAAGGCATATGCCGCTTCGGGGCGCCAATCCGGCGCAGGAAATTCTTTCATCAGCGTTTCCCTAGTGTTTCTGCTGCATCAATTTAGCGATTTTATCCATGCGGGCGATTTCTTCTTCGGTGCTGTGCTTTTTGACAACGGAGATGATCAGATCCATTTCTTCTTTGGAGAAAGAAACAGAATTGTCCTTTCCCCGTTTGGCAAGTGTCATAAGAAAGGGCAGCAGTTCTTTGGGTGAAAGTTTATTGCCTTCAAACACCATCATCTGCAGAAAGTCCAGTTTGGCCCTGTCAATGCCTGTCAGGGCAGGGTCTTTCATCCATTCGGGTTCATTCATGGCTCATTCCTCCTTTTAACAGTTCCATGATTGCCTGCTGTTCCGGCCCAAGCATAGACAGCAGTGTGTCAATATCCGGCATTTGCATACCGTTTCCGTCGGTATGGCCGCCGTCCGGGGCGGAATCCGACATGGCCTGCACCATTTCCATCATTTCCATCATGCCCCGCAGGTTTTCCATTGAGGACATAAGCTGCTCAAACTGCTGCAGCATTTTTTTCTGGGCTTCGCTGCAATAGGGCATCAGGGCAGGCAGAACTTTACGGATATCCTGTTCCTGCTGCCGGGCGCTGTCGAACAGACAGTGAGAATTGGTTTCAAAATAAGAAATGGTATATTGCAGTTCCTGATATTTTATATAAATGGCAAGATATTTCTGCATGGAACGGTCAAAACATGGCAGGAGGGTTTTCATAATCTGTATCTGGTTTGTGGTGAACAGCATATCAAACGCCGCTACATTGTCCTGCTCTTTTTCGTCCATAGGAATATCTCTCCATTTTATTATTCATGACAATAGAAAGTTCGCGCAGCGTGTTTTCTATTGTTAAGACTTATGCCGCAGGGGCAGAAGATATGCGGAAAAAAGGGGCAGCGAATGCCGCCCCTTTCCATGTTAGACAGGAAATATTTTCGGCTTTCCTGCGTCGGACTGTGACTGTCCATAAGAGCCAGAACGGCTCTTTTTGAAGAATTGATCAGACAGATCAGCAGCAGCAGAGCAGAATCAGGATCCAAAGGATGTTGCTGCCGCAACCGCATCCGCAACCGCATCCGTCATTGTTCCCGCCGCCGCAGATATTGAAGCTGCCGCATCCGCAGTTCATGCCGCCGCCGAAGCCGCCGTTGCCGCACAGGCAGAATAAGATGATGATCCAAAGGAAGTTACCGCATCCGCAGTCATTGGAAGGAGCATTGTTGCATCCGCAGGAAGTAGCTGTTAAGTCGCTCATAAAAGCCTCCAAAAGTTTATTTATGGTTTATACTATGTGCAGGGGCTTGCCTTGTTTCTGGAAAAAAAGAAAAAATTTCTGTATCGGGCAAAAGTACTAATTGTTGACAAAGGGCTTGCATTTCTCACAAGATATTGTAAAATAAAGAATATATAGAATATAGGATACTGGAATAAAATGTGCAGGAGGAGATGCGCAGATTGGCGAAAAAGAGTTTGAAAAAGCTGGCCGCCGAGTATCATCTGGAAGAATATGATGAAGAGATGCAGAAGGCCATCCTTCTTCAGCTCAAGCGGAGGGCCAGAAGAAGGAAGCTGGTCACACTGATGTGTACGACGCTTGCCATAGGCAGCCTGGGATACTTTGCCGGATATTATTATCTGGCGGACCGGTCGGGGAATCAGTTTGCAGAGCTGTCAGAGCTGAGAAGCAAAGAGCCGGTAAGCAGGAAGCAGACTGCGAAGGCAGCAAAGGAAGAAGATGCTCCGGAGATACTGGATGAATATAAAAATTTATATATTAAGAATAGAAGTATAATAGGATGGCTGAAAATTGACGATACAAATATAAACTATCCTGTCATGCAGTCAAAGAATTCGGAATATTACCTGACACACAATTTTAATCAGGAATACGACAGGAACGGTTCTATCTTTATGGATCCGGCCTGCGATGTGCTGAAGCCCAGCACCAATCTGATTCTGTATGGGCATCATATGCGGTCCGGCAATATGTTCGGGGATCTGGATAAGTATGAATCAAGGGAGTATATGGAGGAACATGCCACAATTGAATTTGATACTTTGTATGAGAAGGGCACCTGGAAAGTTATGTATGTATTCCGGGATAAGCTGCGTCAGGATACAGAGATCACATTTAAGTATTATCAGTTCATTGAAGCCAATTCAGCGGAGGAGTTTGCGTCCAATATGAACGCGATGGCCCAGATGTCTTTTTATGATACAGGAGTAAAGGCATCCTATGGCGATCAGTTGCTGACATTGTCCACATGTGACAGCAGGGAAGAGGACGGCAGGTTTGTAGTAGTGGCGAAGCGTGTGGAATAAGGGCATGTTTCAGAGGAGAGCGAATAAAATGGCAAAGACAGAAAAAAAGAAAAACAGAAAGCTGCGCAGACGCATACGGCGTACAACGGCAGTCGTTATGCTGATTACGTCGATTATTGTGGCGGCGATCCCGGTGCCGGAGAATGCAGCGGCTCCGAGAACGGTGGATCCGGTGACCGGTGATATTACAAGAGATTCCAGTGAATATGTGTATGATGTAGAAGCGGGTCAGTATGATGCGAGTAATAAAAATCTGACTACAGCAAACGATTATATATTAGGAGCGGAGTTGTTTCCTGGGATGAATCTCTCACAGGTCGGAAACAACGAAGCCAAAACAGTATTAAACGTGGATGGGAACTGGATTTATCAGTGGCAGTTCAAGTATTATACAAGCGGAAATCATGTTATTATCTCTGAATATAACGGAGCATATCCGGCGGAAGAGGTGAAGCTTGGACTCAATGTACCGGGTGCCTATGAACAGATCAGCGACACTGCGTTCTCAAATTATGTGGCAGACTTACAAAGCGGCGGCGGAGTAATCCTTACATTAACTTCCCCCACGGACGATGGATATCAGTTTATCAAAAAATATTTTCCTGACAGATATGATGAGTATGTCAAACAGTATGATCAGACTGATGTGAGCACACACAGGTGTGATTTTAATATAGGAAATCTGGGAGAAGCGGCGCACAGGGAGTTTTACTGTTATGAAAAGCGTACATCGGCTTCTCTGGACGGGAATGCCAACCGTTCATTGCGCGGCTGTACTCTGATTCATGTGCAGGTGCCCCGTGAAAACAGTACGCCGGAATGGGTCTGGATTCCTAAAAAGCTGGATGACAGTGAGAACCCTTATACGGATATGGCTGACTTGTTATTGGATACCAACGGCTTTGTCTGCGGTAATGTGGGAAATCCGGTTTACGCCATTGGAAACTCTGCATTTACGAATGTGACCAATGTAAAAACGCTGTCCCTGCCCAGTTCACTCAGGTACATAGGAGATAAGGCGTTTGTAGGCTGTTCCAATATGCAGAAATTTGAGGCGTCCAACCTGGTTGCGGTAGGCAACGCGGCTTTTAAGGGATGTTCTGCGCTGAATAGTTTCGTCGTTCAAAATCCGATGGAGCGGATCGGTGCCGAGGCTTTCTATGGTACCGGTCTGCAAGAGTTTAATGTTACCAGCAGTGTATCCACGATTGGCCCAGGTGCATTTGCAGAATGTCAGGAGCTTGCGAAGCTGAGCTTTTCTGCGGGACCTCATACCAATGCCTGTGTCATTGACAAATTTGCGTTTTATAATTGTCCCAAGCTCAGTGATGTGTCCTGGGGTGATAACAATAACAATGTGAAGAGTCTGGGGTTTGCAGCCTTTGCCATGCAGGCAGGCGGCGATAGTATGCAGGAATTTAAGTTCCCGGAGATCAAAGAAGAAAAAGATCTGGGAGATTATTGTCTGGCCGGACACAGTAATCTGAAAAAAGTAACCATGCCGTCGGTGAATTTCGGCAGATATACAGATGTGAAGCTGCCCAGCGGTTTGTTTATGGATTGTGTCAGTCTGGAGCAGGTGATTTTCCCGGATGACGGTTCTTATTCCTGCGGCAGTATTTCCTTTGACAAAGATTTGTTTTATGAAGTGACCAACCCGGATTTCTATGTGCGGGGGCCGGAACAGAAGCGTCAGAATAATGCGTTTTCCGAAGCCGATCCCAGAGTGTCCACATGGGATGCGGTGTCCATAGCACATGATGGAAAAACAGGCATTCCTTATGTATATACCAGGAACGGTACAGACTATTTTGAAATCTGTCAGGATAATATGATTATGCTGATTGATGGCAATGGAAAACTGTCGTCGTGTTCGTTCCATCCCAATATCCGGACAGAGGCAGATAAAAATAAGCTGGCCGGAGAGCTGACCATTCCTGCTGAAGTTGCGGGCACGGCGGTGAAGGTAGTGGCAAAAGGCAGCTTTGGCGACGGCAATGAACCGAATGATATTAAGAAATACATTAAGAGCCTGACTTTCCCGGATGACGGAGAGCTGACTACGATTGAGGAAGGGGTATTTGAAGGCTGTCCTAAGCTGGAAAAGGTCGTGATTGGCAATACGATGAAAGACATCGGCGCCAACGCTTTTGCCAATTGTGGTACTGATATTGATGCGCCCAGCAGTGTGGTTCTGGAAATCGTGTTCCATTCTCCCAAGGGAGGCGACTATGCCGGATTTAAGATCGGTCAGGATGCCTTTACGACAGGCGGGGAGCCGATGATTTTCAGCGGTGATGTTGTAAAGGGATATGCACCCTTTGAGCATGCCATGAATCCGTCCACAAAGATTACAGACGATGGGCTTCGTGTCTGCTACAAATCCTTAAGTCCGCAGAATCTTATCGTAATGCAGAACAATGCGGAAAACGGAATCGGAGTGACCAATGCTCCCACACTGGTGGCATATCCTCACTATGAAGATGTGGATACGGACAATGCAGATTATATTGCGTCCATTGAGAAAGCATTTTATGACCAGTACGGTGTTGACCGGTATGATGAGGAGCGGCAAAAGTATGAAGATGCCATAGCCGCAGGCCAGTCAAAGGATGATCTGGAAAAGGAAGGTATCTATGGTCCCTGGATTGTGGCAGAGTATGATAAGGACGGCAATAAGATAAAGCCCGGATACTTTGATGACTATCCTTACAGCCTTCTGGACTCCTATGAGAATAACGGCAATCCGGAATATATGAGGCCGTGGAAACAGATTACGGCTCCTGGTATCGAAATTGTGGAAGCCACTCTGAAGATCGACATTCCGGAGGGGATCACTTCCATAGATGCTGCAGATTATTTTAACAATACGCTGTATAACGGTATGTGTATTTCCAGTTATGCATGTCTGCAGAATTCCAGAAACAAGTATATGAAGGAGGATGATGGCACAGAAGAAAATGTGGTTAAGGGTCTGTTCAGCGGATGGCTGGAAGAACCTGAACTGGATGATGCAAAGCAGCAGTTTAAGAAGGGCAACGACTATATCCAGAGTGTGACCATGCACAGCGTGGCTTATCTGCCGGATTATGCATTTGACAACTGTGAAAATCTGGAGTCCGTTTCACTGGGAGCGGGAATGAAAGACATCGGTACGGCGCCTTTCAGAGGATGTACCAAGCTGACCGGTGTGGGCGGTAATGAGAAGTTTATCGGAGAAAACGGCATTGTATACTCTGTCAATACAGACGGCAAATATATTATCGAAGAGTGTCTGCCTGCAAGGGGTTCCCTGGTTGGTTCTCCTGCCGTCAATACGGAAAATGATCCGCTGCTTGCCAAAGTAGGATATCTTAAGGAAGGTGCATTTGAGGACTGTGACGAGATCTCAGAGGTGGATCTGACAGGGACGGACGGTGTGGATACGGTTCCGCAGAAAACGTTCAGGGATTGTGAACATCTGACCAGTGTGATCCTGCCTGAGTCGGTGCATTCCATTCAGGATGAGGCATTTGCCAATATTGACCGTGCCACTGTGGAGATCAGAGGCCGTGAAGTGGATATTGCCACCAACGCCTTTGAACATTTGCCTACAGTGACGATCTATACCCACAGAGACAGTGCAGCCGCCAGATATGCGGATTATCATCAGATCAATCTGAAGCTGATGGAAGAGAACCACAAGGTTACTTTTGTGGACTATGACGGAACGGTACTTGGCATAGAGTTTGTGGATGATGGGAAAGATGCAGTTCCACCTCAGAATCCGGAAAGAAACGGATACCGGTTTACCGGTTGGAGCGGAAGCTATCAGAGCGTCTATGAGGATAGAACTATAATCGCACAGTATATACCGAATACGGGAGATCCGGCGGATCCCAACAATCCAAATAACAAACCCGGCGGAGACAGCAACGGCGGTAACGGAAACAATGGGAATAACGGAAACAACGGGAACAATGGAAACAACGGGAACAATGGGAGCAACAGCAGTGACGC
>VSOB01000009.1 GCA_009774625.1 Lachnospiraceae bacterium | reverse complement strand
TACCGTAGCCACATACTCATTCTTCCTGCCGATTTTTTTGACTTTCAAGAACTTTTTTTCTCCTAATCGGGAAAGCAATGTGAGTACGGTATTATTCTTCCATTCGTTCTTGTCTTTTCCCAATTCCTCCATGATGACGGAGTATAAAGCTGCACCTCCATTCTTCCAGATGATTTTCATTAGTATCAATTCGGATTCGGAAATTTGGTGAGCCATATTTTCCTCCTTTTATCTTAACATTCTGTAGGTATATAATTATATTAACACTCTGTAGTTAACAATGCAATACAATAAAAGAAATTTAAGAATTAAAAAATGGGAAAGGCAGTATGATCACGAATATAAAGCGTAACTGAAAGGGGAATATCGCTTTTTACTGTAGAATCTTTCCTGTCAGCAGGCAGGGTTTTATCAGTACCCGGCCAATAAAGACCGTACATGGCAGTAGCAGCCGCTGACAGATACCAGGATGGAGATACTTGTGGAATACGGATGTAATGTGAAAATAAAAGAACAAATGTTTGCTTTTCTTCTGTACTTTTAAAAATGTTTGTGGTATACTATAAAACAATGTCTGAGTTGCCGTGGACAGGATCCGTCGTGGGCCTGTTTCACTCCAATTCGAATACATGTTGCGACGACAATAAAATGTTCCCTGACGTATAGACGTTTTTCTTTCCTATAGATTTTGGAGGTGGCTTTTGTGCAAAGTGAACAAAAACAGTTTAAACTTCACTCAGAATACCGGCCCACAGGCGACCAGCCGCAGGCGATTGCCGCATTGGTGGAGGGATTTCAAAAAGGAAATCAGTTTCAGACGCTGCTGGGGGTTACCGGTTCGGGCAAGACCTATACGATGGCCAATATCATTGCGGCGCTGAACAAGCCCACACTGGTGATTGCCCACAATAAGACGCTGGCAGGACAGCTTTATGGTGAATTTAAGGAATTTTTCCCGGAAAACGCAGTGGAATATTTTGTGTCCTATTATGATTATTACCAGCCGGAGGCTTATGTGCCCAGCACCGATACGTATATTGCGAAGGATTCTTCCATCAATGATGAGATCGACAAACTGCGTCTGTCCGCTACGGCGTCACTGACGGAGCGGCGGGATGTGGTGGTGGTTGCCAGCGTTTCCTGTATTTATGGCCTGGGCAGTCCGGAGAGCTATCAGGAGATGATCGTATCCCTGCGGCCGGGGATGATAAAGGACCGGGATACGGTGATCCGGGAACTGATTGACATTCAGTACAACAGAAATGATATGGGAATCGAGAGATGCAATTTCCGGGTGCGTGGAGATGTGGTTGAGGTATATCCGGCACAGGGCGGGGATTATCTGATCCGGATTGAATTTTTCGGGGATGAGATCGACCGGATCGCAGAAGTGGAAATTTTATCGGGAAGGGTGCATGCATATCTGGAGCATATTACGATCTTTCCGGCTTCTCATTATGTAGTGCCCCAGAAAACCATCAACAGAGCCTGTGAGACAATAGAAAAAGAGCTGGAAGAGCGGGTCCGGTATTTCAAGGGAGAGGACAAGCTGCTGGAGGCGCAGCGTATTTCAGAGCGCACGAATTTCGATATCGAGATGCTGCGGGAGACGGGATTTTGTTCCGGGATCGAGAATTATTCCAGACATTTGAATGAGCAGCTTCCGGGGGTTCCGCCTATGACGCTGATGGATTATTTCAAAGACGATTATCTGATTATTATAGATGAGTCCCATATGACGGTGCCGCAGATCGGAGCCATGTATGCGGGGGACCGTTCCAGAAAGACCACGCTGGTGGAATATGGATTCCGTCTGCCGTCTGCACTGGACAACAGGCCATTGGCCTTTCCTGAGTTTGAAGAGCGGATCGATCAGCTTTTGTTTGTTTCTGCCACACCGGCGGCTTATGAAGAAGAGCATGAGCTGTTGCGGGCAGAGCAGATCATACGCCCCACAGGACTTTTGGATCCGGAGATTTTTGTGCGGCCGGTGGAAGGGCAGATCGATGATCTGATTGGTGAAGTCAATCGGGAAGTGAAAAAGAAAAACAAAATTCTGATTACCACGCTGACAAAACGGATGGCAGAGGATCTGACAGAATATATGCGGGAAGCGGGGATACGGGTAAAGTACCTGCATTCCGATATCGATACGCTGGAGCGGGCGGAAATTATCCGGGATATGCGTCTGGATGTATTTGATGTCCTGGTGGGCATCAACCTTCTGCGGGAAGGTCTGGATATACCGGAAATCTCTTTGGTGGCGATATTGGATGCGGACAAGGAAGGGTTTCTCCGGTCAGAAACTTCGCTGATCCAGACCATAGGGCGGGCGGCAAGAAATGCGGAAGGCCATGTGATTATGTATGCGGATGTGATCACGGATTCCATGCGGGCTGCCATTAATGAGACGGCCAGACGGCGGGAGATTCAGCAGAAGTATAATAAAGCCCATGGTATTACGCCCCAGACCATAAAAAAAGCCGTCAGGGAGCTGATCAGCATTTCCAAAGCGGTGGCAAAAGAAGAAGTGGCGCTGGAAAAAGATCCGGAGTCCATGAACCTGGAAGAGCTGAAAAAGCTGGTTGATACGATACAGAAAAAGATGAAGAAAGCGGCGGCAGAGCTGGATTTTGAAACGGCAGCGCAACTGCGGGATAAGATGATAGAACTGAAAAAACATGTACTGGAGTTGGAGAAAAACGATGAGTGAAAGTAAAAAGATGCTTCCCAGAGAATATATCAAAATCAGAGGCGCCAATGAGCATAATTTAAAAGGGATCAATGTGGATATACCCAGAAATGCATTTGTGGTTCTGACAGGCCTGTCAGGTTCCGGCAAATCCTCGCTTGCATTTGATACCATATATGCGGAAGGCCAGAGAAGATATATGGAATCCCTGTCCTCCTATGCAAGACAGTTTCTGGGGCAGATGGAAAAGCCGGATGTGGAGAAGATAGAAGGGCTGTCTCCGGCCATTTCTATCGACCAGAAGTCCACTAACCGGAATCCACGTTCCACTGTGGGAACCGTAACGGAAATTTATGATTATTTCCGTCTGCTGTATGCCAGAATCGGTATCCCTCACTGTTATCGCTGCGGCAGAGAGATCAGCAGACAGACAGTGGATCAGATGGTGGATCAGATTATGACGCTGCCGGAAGGAACGAAAATACAGCTATTGGCTCCGGTGGTCAGAGGGAGAAAGGGAGAGCATGTCAAAGTGTTGGAACGGGCCAGAAGGAGCGGTTATATCCGGGTCCGTATTGATGGTAATCTGTACGAGCTGACAGAAGAAATCAAACTGGAGAAAAATATCAAACACTATATTGAAATCGTGGTGGACAGGCTTGTGGTAAAGGCAGGCATAGAAGGGCGTCTGACAGATTCGGTGGAAAATGCTCTCTCTATTTCGGACGGACTTCTGCAGGCAGATATTATAGGCGGGGAACCTATGAATTTCAGTCAGAGCTTTTCCTGCCCGGACTGCGGCATCAGTATAGAAGAGATCGAACCGAGAAGTTTTTCCTTCAACAATCCTTTTGGCGCCTGTCCGGAATGTTTCGGACTGGGCTATAAAATGGAGTTTGACGAAAGGCTGATGATACCGGATGAAACACTGAGTATCAATCAGGGGGCCATTACGGTAATGGGCTGGCAGTCCTGTACGGACAGCGGCAGCTTTACCAATGCGATTCTTAAGGCACTGGCCGGGGAATATGGGTTTGATCTGGATACGCCCTTTGCGCAGTATCCGGAGAAGGTCAGAAATATTCTGATCCACGGCACGAACGGTAAAGAAGTGGAGGTACATTATAAGGGGCAGCGGGGCGAGGGCGTTTATCCGGTGGCGTTTGAAGGGCTGATTAAAAATGTGGAGCGCCGTTACCGGGAAACCGGCTCTGATACGATGAAACAGGAATACGAAACGTTTATGCGTATCACGCCCTGCAAGGAATGCGGAGGACAAAGGCTGAAGAAAGAATCTCTTGCCGTAACGGTCTGCGATAAAAATATATATGAGATCACCTCTATATCTATAAAGAGTCTGTTTGACTTTCTGAATCAAATGGAGCTGACCAGACAGCAGCAGATGATCGGCAGGCAGGTGTTGAAAGAGATTCGGGCAAGAGTGGGTTTTCTGGTGGACGTAGGTCTGGAATATCTGTCTCTGGCAAGGGCCACCGGCACGCTGTCCGGCGGAGAGGCTCAGCGGATCCGTCTTGCGACCCAGATCGGTTCCGGGCTGGTGGGGGTCTGCTATATACTGGACGAACCAAGCATCGGCCTGCATCAGAGAGACAATGACAAGCTGCTGGGAACTCTGAAAAATCTGCGTGATCTGGGAAATACCCTGATTGTGGTGGAGCATGACGAGGATACCATGCGGGAGGCCGATTATATTGTGGACATCGGTCCGGGAGCCGGCTCCCACGGCGGGGAAGTGGTGGCCTGCGGCACCGCGGAGGAGATCATCCGAGTGCCGGAATCTGTCACCGGACAGTATCTGAGCGGCAGGAAGAAGATCCCGGTGCCAAAGATGCGGAGACAGCCCACCGGATATCTGACCGTGCGGAAGGCAGCGGAAAACAATCTGAAAAAGATCAATGTGAAGATTCCCGTGGGAGTACTGACCTGTGTGACAGGGGTATCCGGTTCCGGGAAAAGTTCTCTGGTCAATGAAATCCTGTATAAAACGCTGGCACGTACACTGAATCGTGCCAGGACCATTCCCGGCTGCCATGAAAGGATCGACGGCATGGAGCAGCTTGATAAGGTGATCGATATCGACCAGTCACCCATCGGCAGAACACCCCGTTCCAATCCGGCCACTTACACAGGGGTCTTTGACCAGATCCGGGATCTGTATGCGGGAACACAGGATGCACGTGCCAAAGGCTATAAAAAAGGACGCTTCAGTTTTAATGTGAAAGGCGGGCGGTGCGAAGCCTGCAGCGGCGACGGAATCATTAAAATAGAGATGCATTTCCTGCCGGATGTTTATGTGCCGTGCGAGGTGTGTGAAGGCAAACGCTATAACAGAGAAACTCTGGAAGTAAAATATAAGGGAAAAAGCATCTATGATGTGTTGGATATGACAGTGGAAGAGGCAGTCACTTTTTTTGAACATGTACCCTCCATCCGCAATAAGATTCAGACCTTGTATGATGTGGGCCTTTCTTATATCAAACTGGGGCAGCCTTCCACCACATTGTCCGGCGGAGAAGCCCAGCGCATCAAGCTGGCAACAGAGCTGAGCAAACGCAGTACGGGCAGGACCATTTATATACTGGATGAGCCGACCACCGGACTGCATTTTGCGGATGTACACAAGCTGGTGGAGATTCTGCACCGTCTCACCGAAGGAGGCAATACAGTGGTGGTGATTGAGCACAATCTGGATGTGATCAAGACTGCAGACTATATCATTGACATCGGGCCGGAGGGCGGAGACGGAGGCGGCACCATCGTCGCGGAAGGCACACCGGAACAGGTGGCTGAGAATTCCCGGTCCTATACCGGATTTTATATCAGAAAAATGTTGGAGAAGGGCTAAAGTTTTTGGTTCAATGGTACGATGTATAAAATAAGAGTTGGTGCATGGATGCAGTTATGGACAGAAGGATCTGTTTCCTTAACTGCGTTCTTTAATTTTTTGTAAATTTTTGGAAACCCCTTTGAAAATGTGTTTTGTTAGGTTATAATGTAGTTCACGCGACTATGTTTAAAGTGCAGACATTTGGAAAACATTATGATAGATAACCATGAGAAAGGGGTTCGGACTTATGCAGTTTACAGATATCGGAATTGATTTGGGTACTGCGAGTATTCTTGTTTATATCAGAGGGAAAGGTGTAGTACTGAAGGAACCGTCTGTTGTGGCGTTTGACAGAGACACAGACAGGATCAAGGCAATCGGGGAAGATGCCAGGCTGATGCTGGGAAGGACACCTGGAAATATCGTGGCGGTACGGCCTCTGCGTCAGGGTGTTATTTCTGATTATACGGTGACGGAGAAGATGATGAAATACTTTATCCAGAAGGCTCTGGGTAAGAAAACATTCCGTAAACCCAGGATCGCAGTTTGTGTTCCCAGCGGCGTTACCGAGGTGGAGAAAAAGGCTGTGGAGGATGCCACATATCAGGCAGGCGCCAGAGAGGTTTCCATCATTGAGGAGCCGATTGCGGCAGCCATCGGAGCAGGCATTGATATTTCCAAGCCCTGCGGCAATATGATCGTGGACATCGGCGGCGGGACATCCGATATTGCAGTGATTTCTTTGGGCGGCACAGTGGTCAGCGCCTCCATCAAAATAGCCGGAGACGATTTCGATGAAGCCATTGTGCGTTATATGCGTAAAAAACACAATCTTCTGATCGGTGAGCGGACGGCAGAGGATTTAAAGATTAAGATAGGCTCCGCTTATAAACGGGCTGAGGTGGATTATATTGATGTAAGAGGAAGGAACCTGGTAACAGGACTTCCCAAAACCATCAAGGTTTCTTCGGAAGAAACAGAAGAAGCATTGAAGGAAACTACTTCCCAGATCATTGAAACAATCCACAGTGTATTGGAAAAGACACCGCCGGAACTGGCGGCGGATATTGCTGACCGGGGTATCGTATTAACCGGCGGTGGCAGTCTGCTCCGGGGACTGGAGGATTTGATCGAAGCCAAGACCGGCATCAATACGATGACGGCGGAGGACCCGATGACGGCCGTTGCCATCGGCACAGGCAAGTATGTGGAGTTCCTGGCAGGCTATCGGGATGAAAATTAGAAACAGGTCACAGGAGGCAAAGAATGTTAAAGGGGTTGTATACGGCATATACCGGTATGATAAATGAGCAGCACAGAATGGATACCCTGACCAATAATCTGGCGAACAGCGCCACTGTAGGGTTTAAAAAGGAAGGAGCCACTTCACAGGCATTCCATGATGTACTGGCCTATAAGATCAAAGACACATCGGAGATGCCGAATATGGGGCGGAAAATCGGCGCCATGAGCATGGGGGTAAAGATCGGGGAGAATTATACGGATTATGGGGAAGGTCCTTTGAAACAGACCGGAAATACCTATGATCTTGCGATTACCGGTCCTGGTTTCTTTGCCATAGAATTTACCAACAAAGCAGGCGTTACTTCCACCAAATATACAAGGGACGGTAATTTTACGGTGACAGAGGACGGATATCTGGTGACAAAGGACGGGGACTTTGTACTGGACGATGACGGAGAGCAGATCGAACTGGATCCGCTGCTGGAGTCTGAGATTCTGGAAAACGGCGCCATCTATCAGGACGGCGCACTGGTTGCCACCATCGGCATAACGGATTTTGAAGATTACAATTATCTGGAGCACTATGGGGAAACACTGTTTCAGACGGTAGAGGGCGCACAGGAGCAGGAGGCGGAAGGACAGATTATATCCGGCTATCTGGAGCATTCTAATGTACAGGTGGTCAAGGAGATGGTGGATATGATCAATCTGGCCAGAGCCTATGAAACCAATCAGAAGATTGTACAGACCTATGACAGTTCTCTGGAGATTGCAGTAAATCAGCTTGGTAAATTATAGTAACAGATAAGAGACGATGCAGAAAAGATGATCCTGGGGAGGAATAAAAGATGGTAAGATCTTTATGGTCCGCGGCAACGGGAATGATTGCCCAGCAGACAAATATCGATACGATTGCAAACAACCTGGCAAATGTGAATACAACAGGCTATAAAACAGAGGTGGCAAATTTCAAATCGCTTCTGTATCAGACACTGCAGACAAGAACCACCACAGCCAACGGAGAGAACAAACCGGTGGGGGCACAGGTTGGTTTGGGTGTACGTAATTCATCGATCAGTTCCATTTTCGGTCAGGGCGCTTTCCAGGATTCCGAAAGTACCACCGACTTTGCCATCAGCGGTAAGGGACTGTTTGCAGTAGCTGGTGAGGACGGGAATACATACTATACAAGAAACGGTAACTTTTTCCTGAGCACCAACGACAATGGCGGTCTGACTCTCTGTACTTCCGACGGGTATCCGGTACTCAGTACGGCGGGCCGGGAGATCACCTTTAACAGAAATTATACGGCAAGCAATCTTACGGTTTCGGAAGAAGGCGAGTTTTATTATCCGGATGCAGACAACAATCCCCAGCCGCTTGGTATTACCATCGGTCTGTTCCAGTTTAACAATCCCACCGGTCTGGAGAAAATCGGGGGCAGTTATTATCGGGAAACAGAAGCCAGCGGAGAGGCCATTAATGAGGCAAGAAGCACCAATCTGGAAAGAAGTACACTGGTACAGGGATATCTGGAACGGTCCAATGTACAGGTGGTGGATGAGATGGTCAATATGATCGTGGCACAGAGGGCTTATGAGATGAACTCCAAAGCCATCACCACGTCTGATGATATGCTGCAGCAGGCCAACAATCTGAAACGTTAAATGTACGGACAGCTATTATAGCCTTTTTCGCATCATTCTGTTGATGAATGCGGGGCAGAACAGGAGAGTGATACGATGGATTTGGGAGGACTCAGTTCTATTTATACAGACTATCTGCAGACACAGTCAGGCGATCAACGGCTGGAAAAGATGAAAGCGGACTGGAAAGAGAAAAATGAGGGTACGGACGACGAACAGTTGATGGATGCCTGTAAGCAGTTTGAATCCTATTTTGTAGAGCAGATGTTTAAGGAAATGATGAAAACAGTGCCGGAGACGGATTACAGTTTCAAATCAACAGGTACGATGGTGGACTATTACAGGGACAATATGGTACAGGAGATAGCATCTCTGTCAACAGAGTCCGGAGGGCTGGGACTGGCGCAGATGCTTTACGAACAGATGAAAATCAATAACAGCTTATAGACAATAGCTGGGGGCTGCTTTTATAGCAGCCCCTGTTTGCGGTTTTTTTGAGGACGGGCTATGGAAACAGTAAAAGGCTATGTGGAACATATCATATACCAGAATGGGGACAGCGGCTATACGGTCATGGAACTGAACTGTGAAGGAGAAGAGATCACCTGTGTGGGAACCTTCCGGGGAATTGAGGAGGGGGGAAATATGGAACTGACAGGAGAGTTTGTGGAACATGCACTGTATGGAGAACAGTTCAAGGTGCAGTCATATTCTTTTCTGGCAATGGATGACGCGGTCAGCATTCAACGGTATCTGAGTTCAGGAGCGATCCGGGGAGTCGGTGAAGCGCTGGCCGCCAGAATCGTAAAAAAATTCGGTGCAGATACGTTCCGCATTATGGAGGAAGAACCGGAACGGCTTTCGGAAGTAAAAGGCATCAGTGAACGAATCGCCAGAGACATTGCCATGCAGGCACAGGAAAAACGGGGGATGCGGGATGCCATGCTGTTTCTGCAGAAATACGGGATTTCCAATACGCTGGCAGGAAAGATTTATAAAACTTATGGGATGCGTCTCTATAGCGTTATGCAGGAAAATCCGTATCTTCTGGCGGAGGATATCGTGGGTGTTGGATTTAAGACGGCAGATGAGATCGCCGGACGGATCGGCATCCATACCGATTCGGATTACCGGATCCGCAGCGGTATCCTCTATACCTTACTGCAGGCATCGGGAGAGGGGCATATGTATCTGCCGAAATCCTGTCTGTTTCAGCAGGCATCAGAAGTGTTGGGCCTGGGTGAGGAACAGATCGAGCCTCAGCTTGCCAATCTGATGATGGATAAAAAAGTGGTGGTCAAAGAGAAAAACGGCGGGCAGATCGTGTATGCCATGTCGTATTATTACGCAGAGCTGAACTGCGCCAGAATGCTGCATGATTTGAATGTTTCTCTGGAAGAATGCCGGCAGTTGGCTGCCTGGGAAGAAGCGGGATTGCTGAAAAAGATCAGGGCGCTGGAGACAGAGCTGGAGGTGGAGCTGGATGATTTGCAGAGAAGGGCGGTTTTAGAGAGCGTGAAAAACGGGCTGCTGATTCTGTCGGGAGGTCCCGGCACGGGAAAAACCACCACCATCAATACTATGATCCATTATTTTGAAAAAGAAGGAATGGATATCCTGCTGGCGGCGCCTACCGGAAGGGCAGCCAAACGGATGACGGAGGCCACCGGCTATGAGGCAAAGACGATACACAGGCTGCTGGAGCTGAACAGTCTGGCCGGAGAGGAGAGCAAAAAGGCTTCTTTTGAACGAAATGAAGAAAATCCGCTGGAAACGGATGTGTTGATCATTGATGAGATGTCCATGGTGGACATCCATTTGTTCCAGTCGCTTTTGCGGGCTGTGGCTGTGGGGACCAGACTGATTATGGTGGGAGATGTGAACCAGCTTCCCAGTGTGGGACCGGGACAGGTGCTGAAGGATCTGATCGACAGCGGCCGGTTTCCGGTGGTGATGCTGCAGAAAATATTCCGTCAGGCCGGAGAAAGTGATATTGTAGTAAACGCCCATAGAATCCATCGTGGAGAACAGATCCGGATGGATAATAAAAGCCGGGATTTCTTTTTTCTGGAGCGGAATAATATAAATGTGATATACAAACATATGGTGATGCTGATTACAGAGAAACTTCCCCGATATGTGAAATCAGGTATGTATGATATCCAGGTACTGACGCCGATGCGGAAGGGAAACCTGGGTGTGGAAGTGCTGAACCGGATTCTGCAGCAGTATATGAATCCGCCGGGAGAAGGGAAAAAGGAGTATACCCACGGCGAAACACTTTTCCGGGAAGGCGATAAGGTAATGCAGATCAAAAATAATTACCAGTTGGAGTGGGAGGTGATGAGCCGGTATCAGATTCCGGTGGAAAAGGGGACAGGAGTCTTTAACGGAGATACGGGGGTGATTCTCCAGATTCATGAATCTGCCCAGACCATGACAGTGGAATATGAAGATAAAAAGCAGGTGATCTATCCGTTTGCAGGACTGGATGAGCTGGAACTGGCCTATGCCATTACCATTCATAAATCTCAGGGAAGCGAATATCCGGCAGTGATTATGCCGCTTTTGGGCGGGCCGCGGATGCTGATGAACCGGAACCTGCTTTATACCGGAGTGACAAGAGCCAGGGACTGTGTGACTATATTGGGGAGCAGTGAAACGGTGGCGGCTATGATTGACAATGCACAGGAGCAGAGGCGTTACAGCGGACTTGCCGACAGGATCAGTGAAATAGAGAGATAATCGTCATATGTAACAGATTTATGGTTTTTCTGGATCTTCTTTTTCCCAGACGATGTCCTGCCTGTGACAGGGTACTGGCGATAGGAGAAATGGTCTGTCCGCAATGTACGGACAGACTGACGATCATTCAAAGCCCTTTCTGCAGAAAGTGCGGCAAAGCGCTGACAGACAGCCGGGAGGAATACTGCATCGACTGTGAGAGCAGGAAGCATCTTTTCAGGGAGGGGAGAGCGCTGTATGAATATCCCTGTATCAAAGAATCCATTTACCGGTTCAAATACAGGGGAAGAAAGGAATATGCGGAGTTTTACGGCAGAGAGCTGGCGCATCATCTGGGTAAGGTGATACTGTCCTGGCAGCCGGATGCACTGGTGCCGGTACCGCTGCATCGTTCCCGAAAACGGCTGCGGGGGTATAATCAGGCACAGGCCCTGGCCGAAAATCTGGGGAAACGGCTGGGCATACCGGTAAATTCCCGCTTGATTGTCCGTACAAAAAAGACAATTCCACAGAAATTGCTGAGCTTTGAGAAGCGGCAAAATAATTTGAAAAAGGCTTTTAAAATAGATGAAAATGTTGTAAAATTAAATACAATTATTATTATAGATGACATATATACGACAGGAAGTACTGTGGATGCCATGACGGCGACGCTGCAGGAAGCCGGAATAAAAAATGTGTATTTTGTCGCTCTGGCCATTGGCAGAGGATAAAGATCTGGAGGTGCTGGTTATGGAAGTACGCAATTGCAGAAAATGTGGAAGGATTTTCAATTATGTAATGGGTATGCCTATCTGTCCTGCATGCCGGGAACGGATAGAAGAAAAGTTTCAGGAAGTAAAGGATTACATCAGAGAGAATAAAGGGGCCGGGATCCCTGAAATTTCCAAAGCCTGTGAAGTGGAGACATCTCAGATCCATCAGTGGATCCGGGAAGAAAGACTGGTATTTGCAGATGATTCCCCCATCGGCATCAACTGTGAAAACTGCAATGCCACGATCAAGACAGGCCGGTTCTGCGAGAAATGTAAGGCATCGATGGTGAACAATCTGAAACGTTCCATTCAGAAGCCCAAACCCCAGGCGCCTGTACAGAAAGATACCAAAGAAAATCCGAGAATGCGTTATCTGGACCGATAGTTTTACATATGGATAAAACTGTGCTATAATAATGATTCGTGCAGGGAGGTGAGCTGATGCTGAATGAAGAGCGGATTAAACTGATGACGAGAATGGCTTCTTACGAAGAGCATGAGGGCAGGCGCAATATGGCCATCGGAAATTATTTCAGAAGCGATTATATCGGTTTTCAGGTTATGAAATCCATAATCAGCGCTACGCTTGCCTTTGCGATTGTACTTGGTATTGTTGTTTTTTATCATTTTGAGACTGTGATGAAAGAGGTATATCAGGTCGATTTGCTGGAAACAGGCAGGAAGCTCCTTCTTGCTTATGCTATTTTTACAGGGATTTATACGTTTATCTGTTATATCGTATATTCCTACCGTTATAATCGGGCGAAAAAAAGCCTGAAGAAATACTACTCTCATCTGCAGGAGCTGGCTGAATTGTATGAGGAGGACAGCAGACGATGAGAGATATTTCTGAAAGGAAAGATTTATGACAAATATACTAGTCCTGAGAGAGTATTTAAAAGGGATTTACGGGAAATATGAAATTTATATCACGCCCGTGGAAAAATTCCTTCTGTCGTTCATTACACTGATACTGATCAACAGAAAACTGGGCTATATGAGCAGACTGAATGGGATATCCATTGTTCTGATAGCAGCGCTTTTATGCTCTTTCTTACCGATGAATTTTATGGTTTTTATTGCAGCAGTGTTTATTTTGCTGCATTTGTATGCGTTTTCCACGGAATGTGCGATTGTTGTGCTGGCACTGTTTCTTGTGATGTTTCTGCTGTATTTCAGGTTTTCGTCCAAGGATACGGTTCTGGTGCTTTTGACACCGATCTGCTGTTCCATGAACATTCCGTTTGTGATGCCTCTGGCGGCAGGGCTGACGGGTACGCCGGCTTCGGCGGTGTCTGTGGGCTGCGGCGTGGCTGTTTACAGCGTTCTGCAGTATATTTCTGACAGTGTGGCTACGCTGAACTCTATGGATGCGGAAAATGCAATGCAGAAGTACCGTTATATCGTAGACGGTCTGGTGAACAATAAAACGATGCTGGTGATGATGGTGGCTTTTGCGATCACGGTGCTGGTCGTATATCTGCTCCGCCGGATGAGCATCAACCATTCCTGGACGATTGCGATTGTGGGAGGAACATTGACAGGGATCTCTGTACTGCTGATCGGGGATTTGATGTGGGAAACCAATATTTCCATTTTTCCCACTGTGATTGGCGCGGTTATTTCTGCAGCAATTGTGAAGCTGCTGCAGTTTTTTATCTTTAATGTGGATTATTCCAGAACAGAATATGTACAGTTTGAAGATGATGAATATTATTATTATGTGAAAGCAGTGCCGAAGATTGCAGTGGCAAAGCCGTCCAAGACCGTAAAGAAGATCACTTCTCAGAAAAAGGATGTCGCACAGCCGCCGCATACCACCGGCAGCATAGTCAGGAAATCAAATAAGAGTGGAATGAAACAGGTATGAGTCAGTTGGCAAATTTTGCAGCTATCTATTTAAACCGGCTTCATATGCCGAGTATAAGATGGACCGATGTGGTGGAGATTGTAATTATCTCCTTTTTGGTATACCAGATTATCCTGTGGATCAAAAATACCCGTGCCTGGTCTTTGCTGAGAGGCATTGTAGTGATCATGGCCTTTATTCTGGTAGCGGCCCTGTTTAATATGACAACCATTCTCTGGATTGCCGAAAATGCATTGAGCCTTGTGGTAATTGCCACCGTGGTTGTACTTCAGCCCGAACTGCGCCGGGCCTTGGAGCAGTTGGGCAGAACCAATTTTTTTGCGTCGTTGTTTCCTTTTGACAGTTCCAGAGATATGGGCGGACGGTTTTCGGATAAAACGATGCAGGAGATCATTAAGGCGTGTTATGAAATGGGCAAGGTGAAAACCGGTGCCCTGATTGTCGTGGAACAGAATCAGTCGCTGAGCGAGTATGAGAGAACCGGGATAGAAGTGGACGGCCTTTTGACAAGCCAGCTTCTGATTAATATTTTTGAGCACAATACCCCGCTGCATGACGGCGCGGTGATCGTCAGGGAAAACCGGGTGGTTTCCGCCACCTGCTATCTGCCTCTTTCCGATAATATGGGACTGAGCAAGGAACTGGGTACAAGACACAGAGCAGGCGTGGGGATATCGGAGGTGACGGATTCCCTTACAATTATTGTTTCGGAAGAGACAGGGCATGTGAGCGTTGCTTATGAGGGAGCGCTGTATCGCAATCTGGACTCTGAAGAGCTGAAGGGAAAGCTGCTGATGATTCAGAATAAACCTTTGGAAGAGAAAAAGAGAAGATTCTGGAAGGGAAGGGCAAAGAATGAAAAAGAAACTGACAGCTAATCTGGGCCTGAAAATTCTGGCAGTCTTATTTTCTGTTGTCATATGGTTCATTGTAATCAATATCAATGATCCTGTGGATAAAGTGGTTTTCCGGAAAATACCGGTGGAGATCCTGAACGAGGATGCAGTTACAAGTCAGGGAAAGGTATATGAGATTCTGGACGGCACCAATGTGATCGATGTAACGGTGTGGGCCAAGAGAAGCGTACTGGATACACTGAGTGCGGATAACATCATCGCGACAGCAGATATGCAGGAAATCAATCTGATGGACACGATGGTGCGTATAAAACTTTCCACGAATAAGTATAATGAAAAACTGGATAATATCACATCCTCAACGGAAAATCTGCTGGTCAGCATTGAGGACATGAAGAGGGAACAGTTCGTGATAGAAGCAAATACCATCGGAGAGCCGGCGGAGGGCTATGTTCTGGGCAACATCAGTACAGAGCAGAATCTGATCAGCCTGACAGGTCCCGAATCGGTGGTCAGCCAGGTGGACCGGGTGGCAGTGCCGGTAAATGTGTCGGGGTTGTCGCAGGATATCCGGACAGACGCCACGATAAAGCTGTATGATGCAGACGGCAATCCGGTGGAAAATAAAAATCTGAAAAAGAGTCTGGAGCAGGTGAAGGTGAACATTGAGATCCTCCAGACCAAGCGTGTGCCGCTGAGCTTTGCCTCCACAGGGCAGCCGGCAGAAGGGTATGCGCTGACGGGTGTGATCGAAAGTGTACCGTCCACGGTTCTGATTGCCGGAAAAGGGAATGCTATTAAGAATGTCTCCCAGATCGATATACCGGATACGGCGTTGAATGTCACCGGATATGTGGGAAATATGACGACTCATCTGGATCTGAAGAAATATTTGCCGGACAATGTGACTTTTGCCGACGACGCATTTGACGGCAGAGTCAATGTGACGGTACAGATTGAAAAGGAAGAGGCTTCTCAGATTACCATAGATGCAGAGGACGTGCTGATTCGGGGACTCCCCACAGGACTGGAAGGGGAACTGGCGGAAGAGAGTGTTACGGTGCCGGTGAGGGGACTTGCCGCACATATTGAAGCGCTCAGCGCCGCAGAGATCATCGGCCGGGTGGACGCGGAAGAGTTTATGACCAGAAATGGCTTAACTCAGCTTCTGCCGGGAGAGTATGAGATGAGTCTGGTGCTGAATCTTCCGGAAGGGGTCAGACAGGAAAGAGAAATCACGGTAACGGTGGCAGTTGCCGACAGGATAGAAGAAGAGATGCAGGAAGAAATGGAAGAATAGAGGGTGAAAAAAGATGGGAAGATTGTTTGGTACGGATGGAGTAAGAGGCGTGGCCAATGAAGAGCTGACCCCTACACTTGCCATGCAGCTTGGGCAGGCAGGGGCCTATGTACTCACTAAGGAAAATAAGCATAAGCCTACGATTATGGTAGGATGTGATACACGCATTTCCGGGGATATGCTGGCCAATGCATTGATGGCAGGGGCCTGCTCGGTAGGCGCCAACGCTGTATATGTGGGAGTTGTGCCCACCCCGGCCGTGGCTTATCTGACGAAAAAGTATAAGGTTGATGCAGGCGTTGTGATTTCTGCTTCTCATAATCCGGTGGAGTTTAACGGGATTAAGTTTTTTGACGGAAACGGCTATAAACTGCCTGATTCTCTGGAAGATGAAATCGAATCTGTGATCAAAAGCGGGATGAAAGATATCAAATTCCCCATCGGTTCAGGCGTGGGCAAGATTAAGTACCGGACAGATGCCAGAGAAGAATATATTAATCATGCGGTACAGTCGGTCAATGCGGATCTGAGCAATCTGAAGATCGTTGTGGACTGCGCCGAGGGCGCCGCCTATTATACTTCCGTGGAAGCGCTGAAGGAACTGGGAGCAGAGATCATTGCCATTCATAACAATCCGGACGGCAGCAACATCAATGCCAACTGCGGCTCCACACATATGGAAGAACTGATGGCCAGAGTCGTATATGAGAAGGCCAATATCGGTCTGGCTTTTGACGGGGATGCAGACAGACTTCTGGCAGTGGATGAAAACGGCAGAGTGGTGGACGGAGACCAGATTATGGCCATTGTCGGGATGCATATGAAAGAGCAGGGAAAGCTGAAAAAAGATACCATTGTAGTTACTGTGATGAGTAATCTGGGATTTTTCCTGATGGCAGAGTCCAAAGGCATCAAAGCAGAGCAGACAAAAGTAGGTGACCGGTATGTGCTGGAAAGGATGCGGGAGATCGGCGCCAGCCTGGGCGGCGAACAGTCGGGGCATGTTATTTTCCTGGATGAAAACACCACGGGAGACGGGCTGCTGAGTGCGCTGCATCTGTTGCAGGTGCTGGTGGAGACAGGGAAACCTCTGTCAGAACTGGCCAAAATTATGGATGTTCTGCCTCAGGCCCTTGTAAATGCCAAGGTACCCAATCATAAAAAGGAACGTTATATGGAGTATCCGGAAATCGCCGCTGCGATTCAGAAATTGAACGATATGTTTGCCGGAGAAGGCAGGGTGCTGATCCGGCCGTCAGGCACAGAACCCCTTGTGCGCGTGATGATTGAAGGAAAAGATCAGAGAATGATTGAAAGAGAGGCAAGAAAGCTGGCGGATCTGATTCAGAATTGTATGCTGTAGGGCGGTGCGCTACCGTTTACCTTATATCCTGTATAGGCAGCGCAGGGCTATATAAAAGTACAGGATTGCACTTGTGAAAATACAAAATGCATGGTATGATAACAAAAGAAGAAGTCCTATAGTTTTTTATATAGGATAAGGGATAATCGGAGGACGTGATATGGTAAGCCAAAAGGTAGTAATTAAAAATCCAACGGGACTACACTTGAGACCTGCCGGCATCCTATGCAAAGAAGCGATGCAGTTTAAATCATTGATTACGTTTACGTTCAGAGAGAGCACTGCGAATGCGAAGAGTGTATTAAGTGTATTGGGTGCGTGTGTGAAATGCGGCGATGAAGTGGAATTCGTATGCGAAGGAGAGGATGAGGAAGAAGCTCTGAAATCTCTGGTTGCGATAATCGAGAGCGGTCTTGGGGAATAAAATTTTAATCGTCATGTATCAGCCCATCTCTCTGGATGGGCTGATTTTTTATGATATCGGAAATACTGCCGGATTCCGTATATCAGTATATCATAAAAATATTGACCGCACTGAGGCGGTTTGTATATATGCCGTAGAAGCGGCTCGCTGCAGGCAGAGAATCCTGCGGGCAGGATTTTTTTTTATTCGTATTGACTCAGGTTAATAGAGAAAGAGAGGGAAAACCATGTTAAATTATAAGCGGTACCGGAAAAACCCGGTGGTGGAGTATCCGGAACGGGAATGGCCCGGTAAGGAAATTGAAAAGGCGCCGGCCTGGTGCAGTGTGGATTTACGGGACGGGAATCAGGCGCTGATTGATCCTATGATCGTGGAAGAAAAAATAGAGATGTTTGCCTATCTGATCAGGTTGGGTTTCAAGGAGATTGAGATCGGGTTTCCGGCAGCCAGCCAGATTGAATATGATTTTCTGAGGCAGCTTATCGAGAGAAAGCTGATTCCGGACGATGTGAAAGTGCAGGTGCTGACACAGTGCCGGGAGGAACAGATCGCCAGAACCTTTGAGTCGATTCAGGGCTGCAGCCAGGCAATTGTGCATATTTATAATTCCACCTCCACCCTCCAGCGGGATGTGGTATTCCATATGGACAGAGAGGAGATCAAAGAGATTGCATTGAAGGGAACCCGATGGGTGAAGGAACAGGCACAGGCTTTTCCGGGCAGGATTATCCTGGAATATTCCCCGGAGAGCTTTACCGGGACGGAGCTGGATTTTGCACTGGATATCTGTACTGCGGTTCAGAAAGAATGGGGCGCCACCAAAGAGAATCCGATCATTATTAATCTGCCTTCCACAGTGGAGATGAACACGCCGAATGTATATGCGGATCAGATCGAATGGATGAACCATCACTTTGAGGACAGAGAAAGTATTATATTGAGTGTGCATCCTCACAATGACAGAGGTACCGGGGTGGCTTCTGCGGAGCTGGCGCTGCTGGCAGGGGCAGACCGGGTGGAAGGTACACTGTTCGGCAACGGGGAAAGGACCGGCAATGTGGATGTGCTGAATATTGCCTACAATATGTTTTCCCAGGGAATTGATCCCGGGCTTCATATCGAACATATTAATGAGATCATTGAAATCTATGAAAGATGCTGCAAGATCCCGATTCATCCCCGCCATCCTTATGCCGGCAAGCTGGTATTTACGGCATTTTCCGGCTCTCATCAGGACGCCATCAACAAAGGGGTGCAGGCGATGAAAGAAAGAGAAGGGAAATACTGGCAGGTTCCCTATCTTCCGATTGACCCGGCGGATATCGGCAGGGAATATGAGCCGATTGTACGGATCAATTCCCAGTCCGGCAAAGGCGGCGTGGCATTTATTATGGATACTTACTTTGGCTTTAAGCTGCCGAAGGCAATGCATAAAGAGTTTGCAGGTACGATACAGGCCATTTCCGAAAAGCAGGGAGAAGTATCGCCGGAAGAGATTATGGAGCAGTTCCGGATCGAATATCTGAATCAGAAGGAGCCGCTGCATTTCAGAAAGCTGCATGTTTCTGATTTATCTGGAGAGACTAAGTCTCAATTCGATACGAGAGTGGATGTGATTTATACAGATCATGGAGAAAAGAAAACCTTTGAAGCAGTCGGCAACGGACCGATTGATGCGGTACAGCGGGGGATGCAGGAGTCTCTCGGCGTCAGCATCAAAGTACTGGATTACGAAGAGCATGCGCTGCAGAGCGGTTCCAATTCACAGGCGGCTGCCTATATTCATCTGCTGGATTCTGAAACAGGCAGAGTGACCTATGGCGTGGGTGTCAGCTCCAACATTACCAGGGCATCCATCAGGGCATTGTTCTCCGCTGTGAACAGATTAGGATTGGGGAAACAGGAGGGATTATGAAACAGATTATTGTAACCGGCTGCAACGGGCAGCTTGGAAGGGCAGTCAATCAGGTCCTGGCAGATCATAAGGAGTATCAACTGATCAATACGGATGTGGCGGAGCTGGATATTACCGATATCGAACAGGTCATGAAGCTGGCCCGCGAGAGCAAACCCTATGCTATTATCAACTGTGCAGCACATACAAATGTAAATGGCTGTGAAAAGGATGAGGAAGCGGCATTCCGGATCAATGCCATAGGAGCAAGGAACTTAAGCATTGCGTCACAGGAAATGGGGGCAAAGCTGTTTCAGATTTCCACGGACTATGTTTTTTCAGGGAACACAGATCAGCCTTACAGGGAATTTGACGCGCCTGATCCTATGAGTGCATACGGAAGGACAAAGCTGCAGGGTGAGATTTATGTCAAAGAGTTCTGCAGGCGGTATTTTATTCTGCGTACCGCATGGCTGTACGGGGATGGAAACAATTTTGTAAAGACAATGCTCCGTCTGTCCGAAACCAGCGACCATGTGCAGGTGGTCAACGATCAGTACGGAACACCCACATATGCGATGGAGCTGGCAAAGGCAATTGCCTGCCTGCTTCCCACGGAAAACTATGGAGTGTTTCATGCCACCTGCGAAGGCTCATGCAGTTGGGCAGAATTTGCAAAAGAGATTTTCCGGCTGGCAGGAAAGCCCACTGTTGTGGAAGAGGTCACGACTGCCGCATATAATGAAAAGTTTCCGGGGCAGGCAGACCGTCCCGCCTGCTCGATTCTTGACAACTATATGCTGACCCTGACCACAGACTTCCGCTTTGCCTCCTGGCAGACTGCGATTGCAGAATATATGAAAACACTCTGATCAATGGAGTAAGACCGGTAAAAATATGATACAAAGGCCGGGCCTTCGGGAAAGACAGTTTCACATTCCCAAAGGCCCGGCCTGATTACAAGGATGATTTTGTTCAGATCACTCTTTTGAAATAGTCTATGGTTTTTTTCAGCCCCTCATCCAGAGCGATATGAGGCTCCCAGTCCAGATGTTCTTTGGCCAGGTCAATCACAGGCTTACGCTGCATCGGATCATCGGAAGGAAGAGGACGATATACAATCCGGGATTTGGAGCCGGTAAGGGCGATGGTTTTTTCTGCAAGCTGCAGAATCGTGAATTCTCCCGGATTGCCCAGATTACAGGGACCTGTGAAATCAGCAGGAGATGCCATCAGGCGGACCATGCCCTCGATCAGGTCGTCCACATAGCAAAAGCTCCGGGTCTGAGAACCGTCGCCGTAGATAGTAATATCCTGGTTTTTTAATGCCTGTACGATAAAGTTGGATACTACCCGGCCATCGGAAGGATTCATGCGGGGACCGTAGGTATTGAAGATCCGCATGATCTTGATTTCCAGATTGTGCATGCGGTGATAATCGAAAAACAGTGTTTCCGCCACCCGTTTCCCTTCATCATAGCAGGAACGAACACCGATCGGATTCACACAGCCGCGGTAGGTTTCCGGCTGCGGATGAATCTCCGGATCGCCATACACCTCACTGGTACTTGCCTGCAGGATTCTGGCGCCTACCCGCTTGGCAAGCCCCAGAGTATTGAGGGCGCCGTAAACGCTGGTCTTTGTGGTCTTGACCGGATTGGCCTGATAGTGGACCGGGCTGGCCGGGCAGGCCAGATTATAGATCTGATCCACTTCCACATAAAGCGGCTCGGTCACATCGTGGCGGATAAATTCAAAATAAGGGTTTGCCATGAGATGGCGTATATTATCTTTGCTGCCTGTGTAGAGGTTGTCCACACAGATGACATCGTTTCCGTCCTGTAATAGACGTTCGCATAAATGGGAACCCAGAAAACCTGCGCCTCCCGTTACAAGTACTCGATTCATTTAGCTACCTCATTATGAAAAAAGATTGTATTTCAGGATACAGTAAATGGCACGGAACGCATCCTTGATCCCGATTTTTTTCCCTTCGTTATAGGAGCGGGGATAGTAGGAAACCGGAATCTCGTAAATATGATACCGCTTGTCCTTTTTGGCAATTTTGGCTGTGATTTCCGGTTCGAAGCCAAACCGTTTTTCTTCGATGGTGATGGACTGAATGACTTCACGGCGGAACATTTTATAGCAGGTTTCCATATCGGTCAGTCCCAGGTCCGTAAAAAGATTGGATACAAAGGTCAGGAATTTATTCCCGGCGGTGTGATAAAACCGTTTGATCATATATTTTTCCCCTCTGGCATACCGGGAACCATATACCACATCCGCATCTGCCCTGCCGCTGATAAAAGGCTCCAGCAGACGTACAAAGTCTTTGGGATCATATTCCAGGTCGGCGTCCTGTATCACCACCACATCTCCGGTGGCTGCCTGAAAGCCCTTTGCCAGCGCCGCGCCCTTGCCCTGATTGGTCTTATGGAAAAGCAGGCGGTCGATTTTTCCCCGCAGAGGCCCTTGCAGCAGATCTCTGGTACCGTCAGTGGAATAGTCGTCCACCACAATGATTTCGGTATGCTGCACACCACAGTTGCGTACAGCATCCAGCACGGTTTCGATGGTATTTTTCTCGTTATAGCAGGGAATGACAACGGATAATACGATATCATTCATAGTTTTATTCATAACTGACTCCTTTGGTGTATGTTTTATGCATGGCGTATGCCTGTTCCAATAGTATACCACGGTTTGACAGAAAAATCCATTTATTCATAGGGTTATTTATTGAAAAAGAGGATAGGATATATTATAATAAGCGTATTGTCCGGTGAGGATGCGGACGTAAACATTGTCGATCAAAAGAAAAGCAGGGAGAATGCAGAATGAAGATAGCAGTGGCAGGAACAGGGTATGTGGGACTTGTGACAGGGGTTTGCCTGTCTGAGCATGGACATGAAGTAACCTGTGTGGATGTGGATGAAAATAAAGTAAAAATGATGGAAAACGGGAAATCCCCCATATATGAACCGGGCCTGGAAGAGCTGATGGTAAAAAATATGGATCATCTTTATTTTACGACAGATTATAAAAAGGCATATACGGATGCGGATGTTATCATCATCGCAGTGGGCACACCGGAAAAGAGGGATGGCTCTGCCAACCTGGCCTATGTGTTTGGGGTGGCGAGCCAGATTGCGGCGAGTATCAGCAAGGAATGTGTTGTGATTGTAAAATCCACAGTGCCGATCGGGACCAATGATGAAGTGGAGCGGCTGCTGAATGAGAATCCGCTGGAACTGAGAGTCCATGTGGCTTCCAATCCGGAGTTTCTGGCTCAGGGTACGGCAGTGCCGGATACCATGCATGCTTCCCGGATCGTTCTGGGCGTCAATGATAAATTTGCGGAAGAAAAGCTGCTGGAAATGTATCGGGACTTTGATGCGCCTGTGATGGTCTGCAACCGGAGAAGTGCAGAAATGATTAAATATGCATCCAATGATTTCCTTGCGCTTAAGATTTCTTATATGAATGAAATTGCCAATCTTTGCGAAGCCATCGGAGCGGATGTGGAAGAAGTGGCAAAGGGTATGGGCTTTGATGAGAGGATCGGAAAGCGGTTCCTGCATGCGGGCATCGGCTATGGCGGTTCCTGCTTCCCGAAAGATACCAAGGCGCTGCACCATTTGTCCGCACAGCACGGCTGCGAGATGAGAACCGTCAAAGCGGCCATAGAAATCAATGACGGGCAGAAATATAAATTGTCCAAAAAGGCAAGAAAATACTATGCAGATTATAACGGGCTGAATATTGCCGTGCTGGGACTTACTTTTAAACCGGGCACAGACGATCTGCGGGAAGCCCCTTCTCTGGTCAATGTGCCGGTCTTTCTGGAGGACGGCGCCCATGTAAAAGCCTGGGACCCGGTGGGAGTGGAGAACTTTAAAAAGCGGATCAAGGATGAAAACCTCTCTTATTATGATACGGTGGAGGAAGCATTGAAAGATGCGGATATCTGCTTTATCTTTACCGAATGGAGCGAGGTAAAAGAGCTGGATCTGAACCTGTACGCCAAACTGATGAAAAGGCCCATCGTGATGGACGGCCGCAACTGCTATCGCATTGAAGATGTAAAGAAAGTACCGATTATCTATGAAAGCATCGGGCGCGGAATCGTAAATACAATGGAATCGTAATCATATAGAAAAAAGTCCGGTGCACCGGGCTTTTTTTGCTATGAAGTTTCAGGTGGCAAAATTCTTTTTCGTTATGTAGATTCGTCAATTATCTGTAGCCCAGAACAGGCAGCAAATTATCTATATAAATTGACAAACCTACTTAATAAAAAAGAGATTTTGACATTGAACTTTGTAAGGCCTTACCTTCAAAACCTGCATGGAAAATTTTCCCCAAACTGCTGTAACCTTTTGGGCCGCTGTTTCATCTAAGTGATGTAAAATGAAATCGGCCGTTTCATACCGCAGCAGGGCAATGGAGATGCCGGCTGCTGCAAATTACAGCCTGCAGAGGCGAAAAGCGGGGCGGGAAAGGAATGTAACATGAATAAGGAGCAGTTTACGGCAGAGGTATTGGATGCAGAGAAATGTCTGTATCATATTGCCAGATCAATTCTCGGAAATGATGCAGATTGCGCGGATGCAATGCAGAGTGCGATCCTGCATGCTTTTGAGAAGCTGAATACATTTCGCAGGGAAGCCTGTTTCAAAACGTGGCTGACCAGAATTTTGATCAATGAATGTTATCAGATGATTCGGACCAGAAAAGGTCAGGTTTCTTATGAAGAGTATTTCCGGACGCATGCACAGGCATATGAGGAAACGGACTCGGATGTATTCCGGGCCGTGTTGGAATTGCATGAAAATTACAGGATTCCATTTGTGCTGTTTTATGTGGAGGGATTTTCAGTCAAAGAAATCAGCAGGATGCTCAAAATCACGCAAAATGCAGTGAAAACACGACTTTATCGGGGCAGAAATCTTATGAAAGCAAAGTTGACGGGAGAATATGGTTATGAAAAATAAAAATTGGAACCGGGAATTTCCCGAAGTGCCGGATACTGTGCATGAATCAGTACAGAAAACCCTTGCCGCCCTGGAGGATCAGGAGGATAAAAAGGTGAAAAAAAAGAGTGGAATCAGAAAAAAACATACGGTTTTGATTTTTGCGGCAGTGATGGCGGCGGCATTGGGGATGTCGGCGGCAGCGTCCGGTTTGTTTCAATGGAATGAGCAGGCCGAAACAGTGTTCCAGGCCGAACCGAAGGTGGAAAATGAACTGGTCATGGAGCAGATTGCCCAGGAACCTGATCAGAGTGTGTCAGATAATGGGGTGACCATACGCGCCGTACAGATCATACAGGATTCCAACTGTTTTTATGGGTTGTTTGAAGTAACGGCTGAGGAAACAGTGCAGATTGACGAGAATTGCAGTATGGAGTATGTGGTGGATTTTCCTGACGGAGAAGATCCTTTCGTCTATATGGGATGGGGCTTTGTAGGCAATAGCCGTCAGGAAGTGTCTAACAGCAGATATTTTGAAATATATGGGACAAAGATGAGCCCGGAGGAATATCAGGAAGCAAATGAAGGTGATGGGGAGTTTCAGGAAGCAGACCTGCATATGAATATTCAGTTTACGGCGCTTCTGGGACCGGGAGAAAAGGCTGTGAATGGGAATGTCCTGGTGGAAGGCAACTGGCCGTTTTCATTGGAGATCCATCCGGCAGAAACGGTCCGTTATGATGTCCGGAGGGAAGTTGAGATCGAAGGCTGTCAGGTAATGGTACAGTCGGTGGAGTTTTCTCCGATCAGTATGGTATTGACCTGCGGCAGCAGCGGTATTCGTCAGTTGGAACAGAAAGAGGGGGTCAATCTGGATCAATTGGATTCCCTGCAGTCCATGTGGATCAACGGTATAAAATATGAGGATGGCAGTGTCGTGGAGGAGGACGGCTATATGGGATTGAGGGAATGGATTGATGAATCGGTGTATGTGAAAACAGTGCGGTTTTCCAATGTGATTGAGCCGGAAAAGGTCAGTGCGTTACTGCTGGGAGAAAACATGACAGAGGTGGTGATCCGGTAATTGGTTTCTGGAAACTGTGGCAAGGGAGAGCATTGGGGAGACGGTGGAGTATATTTTGAAATGGTTTGAGGTGGATCTGGATGTGGAAGATGCCATCAGAGAACGTGACTGGTAAAGTACTGCCGGCGGTTTGTGATAAACCGCCGGCATTTTCATTGCGGATTTACGGCGCTGACGTTTAATTAACCAACCCTCTGGTGGGATGGACATAAAAGCGCCATTCGTTGGTTTCTCCGGATCGGGCATAGCTTTCGGTATCCGACATAATCGGAATCACGGTAAGATCCGCGATTTCCCCGTTATAGAGCAGATACACAGTATCCCCCTGCTCCAGTTGGAAGATACCGGTATTGTCAACGCCGGCGACAAAGACTTCACCGGGCTGCAATGTGTATTCCGGCAGGCTGAATTTCAGGAGCGGAGAAGGGAAACGGTTGGAGAGGCTGTAGCTGTCAAGCTGCAGTGGCTCTCCGGAAGCGTTGTACAATTCGATCCACGGTCCGTCCCATCCGGTATAGATTTCACTGATCAGCAGTCCCTTTTCTGAGGAAACCGGGGCGGTGACCAGCTCTACCGTGATTTTTCCGTTTTGGATCAAAGCGGCATCCAGAGTAACGCCGGGCTCCCGAATCTGCTGATCGTTGATTTTCCAGCAGACAAATTTCCGGTAATCGTTGCATTCCCAGGAAAGTGTCATGGGATAATCGCCATAATAGGTACCTTCAAAATCTCCGTCTGATGCCGTGAGGCGGGTGGTGCTGAAACGGATGGAAGCGCCGCTTTGGGGCGCTTTGACGGATAAGGTATAGGGCGCCGTTGGATGAAAGGTATCCTGAATAAATGTCTGTACTTTTTCTTTTCTGGAACATGCGCTTTCCCTGAGCAGGTTTACATTTTGCTGACGCTTGGCTTCGTCCTCCGGTGAATAATAATAAGAGGCAATCAGACGGAAGGCATTGTCCGCTTCGTTGATTACCGTTTCCAGATGCTCTCTGTCGAAAAGCCCGCTGTTCATCAGATCACAGAGTGCATTCAGAAAACAGTCTCTGTACCGGACGATCTGTATCAGGGAACCCATTACGGTGCCGTTTTCCTTGATGTTGTCAAACAGAGCGGTCCACAGGTCGTCATCATATCTGAAATCCCAGGTGCAGTCCAGATCGTTGATCAGAAAACGGAACTTACCGTCAGAATAGGGGACATCCAGAGGTTCATCGGTATAACGCCAGATGGCATAGTTCTTTTTGGGGTAATCGGTGTTATTGATCAGCACTTCAAACGCATAGTAAGAAAACATATCGTCCATGGATACCGTTTCTTCGAATTGTTGCTGGTTTTCAGGCTGAAGGATGGGGGAGGCTTTTAAGTCAGGATAGCTATAGTACAGAGTCTGATAACCGCCATATTCTGTGCAGGCCCTTTCGGAATCCTTGTAGATTTCCAGTGCATCTTTGCTCAGCCGGGTTTTTGATTCTGTATTATGTTTGTTGTAGGTATCCTGAAGCTGGGCAACACTGTACAGCTCGCCATTCAGAAAGATCATGGCCGGCCTGGCGCCTGCCACCATATAACCGGCTTCGTCGGCCAGACGGCTGCCTACATTCCAGCGCAGCATCGTTCCCTTTTGATCCGGGTCGGATGCGCCGGCATTGTATTCGTTGCCGCCGTTTCGAAATACCATGTTGTTGAAATCCTGAATATGGGGAAAGAGGGTACCTTTTGTATTGTAGTATTGAAATACATCATAGGTAAAGGAAGGATGAAGAGGGTCATACTCTGCTCCGGCCAGTACTTTCAGAGAATAGGGGTAATGGGTCATGGAGCCGTGGTCTCCGTCCACACACAGACCGATGTTCTGACTGATCACATTGCTGCCGTCCGGCTCAAACAGATCCATATGCGCAGACCGTATCCAGGCATCGCCCCGCTGCTTACAGTTCTGTTCTTTGAACCAGGACCAGTCCTCTGCCGTGGGTCCGCAGTCTGACATGGGATAAAGGATACCGCTTTTGGATGAGTAAAGACCTTCCGGATCTGTTGTAATGGAAACCACCAGTGCGTTGGTCCAGACTGCTATATTTTTTCCCACAAAGTAAGTGGCAGTGTAAGGCCCGCCGAGAATTGTCTGGTCCTGATTGCAGATTATGGCTTTCAGGATCACGGGTCTGACGTCTGCTTCCGCAGTATAAGACAGAGGCTCTGTATAAAGAGGAGACGAGGCATCCGGCGTACTGCCGTCGGTTGTATAGTGAATCTCCACAGGCCTGGTGTGCAGGGAAGCAGGAGACAGAGTAATCTCGATGTCATGATCGTAAAACCCGTTTTCCAGGGAAAAAGAAATGGTTTCCGGTACGGCAGCGTCAGCCGGCTGCGCCGGCAGTGTCAGAGTGTCCCGAAGCCAGGGAAATAAGGATACAGATATCAATGCAATCATGATAAAAGCGATTTTTTTATATCTTAACATATCGGGTCCTGCTTTCATTTTTGTTAAAATAAGTCAGATCAGTCCGTGTACTGCGAAGGCCACCAGAATACCGAGTATGGCGCCGGCAAGAACCTGAAGCGGTGTATGTCCCACAAATTCTTTCAGCTTATCCTCCATACTAACGTCCTTACCCATATGAGAAAAAAGTTCCATCATTTCATTCAGTACCTTAGCCTGGATGCCGGTTTCCCGGCGGACGCCGATGGCATCATACATAACGACAATCGCGAAAAAAGCGGCGATGGCAAATTCAAAACTTCCGCTGCCGTACTGCAGACAGGCCGAAGCGGCCAGGGCGCATACGGTAGAAGAATGAGAACTGGGCATACCGCCGCTGCCAACCATCCGTTCTGCCACAAATGTCCTGGTCAGCGCCGTATGGATCAACGTTTTTAATATCTGTGCCAGAAACCAGCCCAGTGCAGCGGAAATAAAAAATTCATTTTCGGAAATTCCTTTGAAAAAATGCATACTTTCCTCCTGTTCTTCAGCTCCTGTCAGTTTACTACGATTTTTTGAAAGATTCAAGCGTTGTCATAATTTTTGCATGTTTGAACATGCTAAAAGGAAAGGAAAAGGATTTTGCATAATATAAATAGCAGACATTGCAGACAGAAGTCTTGTCAATTGACAGCAAGTGCTGTTATACTACAAAAGGAATGAAATAACTGTTAAAACTGTAAAATTAACCCAAAAGAAATCATAAAGGAGAATCGATATATGAAGCATGTGGCATTGATTACGGGAATTACCGGGCAGGACGGCAGCTATCTGGCTGAATTTCTGTTGGAAAAGGGATATGAGGTTCATGGACTGATCCGCAGACACAGTATTGCCAATACAGACAGAATCGACCATCTGATTGCATCAGATTATTATAAAGTAAAGTTTTTTCTGCATTTTGCAGATACCACGGATTCCAGCAATCTGATGCGGCTGATTGCGGAGATACGGCCCACCGAGGTGTATAATCTGGCGGCCCAGTCTCATGTGGGCATTTCCTTTGAGGTGCCGGAATATACGGCGGAGGCTACGGGCACCAGTACATTAAAGCTGCTGGAGGCGATACGGGTCAATGGCGGAAATTGCCGGTACTATCAGGCATCCACGTCGGAGCTGTTCGGCGGCCTGCCTGAAACGGCGCCCCAGAATGAGGAAACACCCTTTTATCCCAAGAGTCCTTATGGTGTGGCCAAGCTGTATTCTTACTGGATTACGGTGAACTACAGAGAATCCTATCATCTTTATGCCTGCAATGGGATCCTGTTCAATCATGAGTCTCCCCGGAGAGGAGAGAATTTTGTGACAAGGAAAATTACCCTTGCCATTGCCAATATGGTGGCAGGAAATCAGGAAAAACTGTCTCTTGGCAATATGAACGCCAAACGGGACTGGGGATTTGCCGGCGATTATGTGGAAGGCATGTGGCTGATGCTGCAGCAGGATAAACCGGGAGACTTTGTGCTTGCCACCAATGAAACCCATACGGTGAGGGAGTTTGTGGAAGCAGCGTTTGGGGAACTTGGTATTACCATCCGTTGGGAAGGAGAAGGCATCCATGAAAAAGGCATTGACGCGGAAAGCGGCAAGGTGCTGGTGGATGTGAATCCTGAGTTTTACCGTCCGGCAGAAGTGGAATTTCTGTGGGGCAATGCACAAAAGGCGGAACGGGAGCTGGGCTGGAAGCGGAAAGTGGATTTTGAAAAACTGGTGGCTATGATGATGGACAGCGATATGAAGGCGATCGCGGGAATGGACTGCCGGGAGTACAGAGAGAAAAAGGCACAATAAATAAAGTACAATATATATGATGTGATACAGACCGGGAATGAGGTGTAAGGGTGAAAAAAACAGATAAAATATATGTGGCAGGCCATAGGGGACTGGTGGGAAGCGCCATTGTCCGCAGCATGCAGAATCAGGGATATGATAATATCATCGGGCGGACGCACCGGGAGCTGGATCTGACGGATCAGGCCGCAGTAAGGTCCTTTTTTGATACGGAAAGGCCGGATGTGGTAGTATTGGCGGCGGCCAGAGTGGGAGGAATCGGCGCCAACAATTCTGCTCCGGCGGATTTTGCCTATGAAAATCTGCAGATTCAGTGCAATGTCATCAAATGCAGCCATGACTATCAGGTAAAGAAGCTGTTGTTTCTGGGCAGTACCTGCATTTATCCCCGGATGGCGCCTCAGCCTATTCCGGAAGATGCGCTTTTGACCGGGCCTCTGGAGGAGACCAATGAGGCCTATGCCATTGCTAAAATCGCAGGGATGGAAATGTGCAAATTTTATAAACGGCAGTATGGAGACGACTTTATCAGTTGTATGCCCACCAATCTGTACGGCCCGTATGATAACTATGACCTGGAAGGCTCTCATGTGATGCCTGCCATGATCCGGAAGTTTCATGAGGCAAAGATATCCGGGGCGCCTTCGGTGGAGCTTTGGGGAACGGGCGCTCCTCTGCGGGAATTTCTGTATGTGGATGATATGGCGGATGCCTGTGTATATCTGCTGGAACATTATGAGGGTGAGCAGCATGTCAACATCGGAACCGGAAAGGAACTGACCATCCGCAGTCTTGCGGAGCTGGTAAAAGAGACCGTGGGATTTGAAGGCGAGATCGTGTGGAATCACGATATGCCTGACGGCACACCGAGAAAGCTGACCGATGTAACCAAGCTGCACAGCATTGGCTGGAGACATAAGGTAGAACTGGAAGAAGGCGTAAAGCTGGCCTATGACTGGTTCCGGGAACATGCAGACAGTGCAAGAATGGGAGGCTGAAGGGAATGAAACGGTATGGCATCATTATGGCAGGCGGAAGCGGTACCCGGTTCTGGCCTCTGAGCAGGAAAAAGCTGCCCAAACAGTTTCTGAATCTGACCGGAAAGGACAGTATGTTAAATGAGACGATAGACCGTCTCCTGCCGGTCATAGCCGGAGAGGATATCTTTGTAGTGACCAATGAGGCTTATACAGAGCTGACATATGGGACTGTGGAGGGACGCCTCCGCCCGGATCATATCCTGTCTGAGCCTGCCGCCAGAAATACGGCTGCCTGTATCGGCTATGCGGCAATGGAGATCCTCCGGAAATATGGGGACGGGGTCATGGGGATATTTGCTTCTGATCACTATATCCGGGACACAGAAGGCTTTTGCCGGGTGCTGGAGCAGGCTATGACGGAAGCGGAGCGGACTGACCGGCTGGTGACGATCGGCATCCGGCCCACATTTCCGTCCACGGGATATGGCTATATCCGCCGGGAGACAAAAACCGATGCGGATACCGGGACCGGTGAAGCGCATAAAGTAAAAGAGTTTGTGGAGAAGCCGGACGCAGAGACGGCAAAAGCCTACTTTTCATCAGGAGATTATCTCTGGAACAGCGGTATGTTCGTATGGAAAGCCTCTGTGATACTGGAACAGTTTGCAAAGCTGCTACCGGATATCTATGCGGATCTGCTGCGGATCGGAGACAGTATGGGGACGGCACAGGAAAAGGAGGTCATCAGGGAGATTTATCCCAATATACACAAGATTTCCGTTGATTACGGCATTATGGAGCGGGCTGACAATGTGGTGGTGTTGGAAGGGGATTTCGGCTGGAGCGATGTGGGCAGCCTGGATGCATTGGGCGGACTGTATCCGTCGGATGAGAACGGAAATCAGCGGTTCGGGGAGCAGGTCAGTCTGGATACGGCGGAGTGCATCAGCTATAGCAAGGATAAGCTGATCGCGTTGATCGGCGTGAAAGATCTGATTGTAGTGGAAGGGGAAGAAACCATCCTGGTCTGTGAGAAAAACAGGGCGCAGGATGTGAAACAAATTGTGGAAAAGCTGGAAGCGGACGGAAAAATGCGCTATCTGTAGCCGGCCCAGGCTCAACAGGAGGAATCATGTTACTGTTTTTGCTGTGTGCAATACTCCCCATATTACCGGGACTTACCTTTATGAGGCTGAAAAAAGACAGAGAGACGATATCACTGACAGGATGCTACATGACGGGACTTTTATTCTGCTTTCTGCTGGCGGAGCTTGCCTGTTGTATCGTGGTTAAACTGGAAGAGAGTTTTTCCTTTTATTGCAGTCTGCTGGCAGGTATGGTCTGCGTATGCAGTCTGCTGTCTCTGATCGTGAACCGGAAGCTGGCGGGTCTGCTGTGGCGGCAGATGCGGGAACATATCAAAGGACTGTTTCTGCACAAAAAAGAAAAGAATAAAAGACGCAGAAGGCGGTGGGTGGAGGCTGCCGTACTGGGTATGCTGCTGGCGCTGCAGATTGCCGGTTATTTTCTGTATGTGCCGGATACGGCGGGGGATATGATGACGGAAACCATCCGGACGGCAGAACTGACCGACACCATATTCTGCTATGATCCCCTGACGGGAAAGCTGTTGGCTAACGGTATGTATCCGCTTTTTAAACTGGCGTCCCTGCCGCTTTTGTACGGCGGGATTCATCGGTTGTGCGGTATGTCTCTGCCGTCTTTTTTATATGTGGCAGTGCCGGTCTTTCTGCTGCTTCTGCAGTTTGCCGTGATGCGGGCATGGGCGGGGGCGCTTCTGGGAGAACAGAAGGAGAAGCGAAACCTGTTTTTGATTTTTGCCAGTCTGCTGCTGATCATGGGGGAAGGAGACACTGCTTCGTATGCCTATGCCCTGCTTCACCACGGGTGGAGGGGTACCACCGGGATGGCAACAGTGCTGCTTATGGGCGCTTACATACTCTATGAAATGGCGGTGGAAAAAGAATGGCTGTACGGCGGAGCCGGAATCCTGCTTTCGTTGTGTGGGGTGATATTCACGCAGCCCCTTTTGTTTCCGCCGGATCCCATGTTTATGCCGGGCAATGACAGACAGTGGGGGATGCTGTTGATTACGGTTCTCGGTCTGTATCTGGTGCGGGAGCGGACAAAGAAAAAGTGGAAGCGGCGGGAAGTGATACTGCTGGCGGCCTGTCTGCTGCTTGGGATGTTTCCGGGGGCGCCGTTTGCGGTTCTGGGAATTGCTTTTGCGCTGACCGGAATGTGGGGTGTGGCGGACGAATGGAAGCGGGGCGCCGTTATGTTTGCCGGTCTGTCGGTGATGATCTGTATGACCGGTACTGTGCTTCCTTTTCAGGCCCGGCTTCCGAAAACATGGCATATTTCTGAGGACAGCATTCAGATACAGGATAAAATTCAGTTTCTTGCACAACCTTATGAAGAGGGAGCGCTGCTGGTGGCGCCGGAAACAGTGATGGAGCAGGCCAGATTGTCAGACGGACGGATTCTGCTGCCTTACGGCAAAGATCTCTGGCATCCCGGATGCGGACGGGAGATTCGCAGCTTTTATCCCTATGGGGAAGCGGAAATGATTTTGTATGAGCAGATGAAAACAGATTATCAGCAGCCGGATACGATTGCAGCCCTGGCAGTGGATATGGAGTGTAATATTCTTGTACTGCGGGAGCGGATGAGCGAGGATGCCCTCCGCCAGTACGGCTGGCAGGAAACCGGGGAAATCCCCGGCTATGCTGTTTACTGCAGATGACAAATCTTTCCAAAGAGGGAAAAGTATGATAAGATACAGACAATGAATGTCCGTTAGGAGCAAGACATGAAAGTATTGAGTGTAATTGTCCCCTGTTACAATGAAGAAGAAAACGTATCCTATTTTTATGAAGAGTTGATGAAGCAGGAAGCCGCTCTGAAACAGCGGGAGATCGAACTGGAACTGATCTACGTGGACGATGGTTCCAAAGACAGGACGGTAGAAGAAGTCAGAAAGCTGTATGAAAAGGACAAACGGGTCCATCTGGTTTCCTTTTCCCGGAATTTCGGAAAGGAAGCGGGCATCTACGCCGGACTGAAGAAGGCGTCAGGAGAATATGTAGTGCTGATGGATGCGGATCTGCAGGATCCGCCGTCGCTGCTTCCGAAGATGCTCCATTATCTGGAAGAAGAAGGCTATGACTCTGTGGCAACAAGGCGGGTGACACGGAAAGGAGAACCGGTGATCCGTTCTTTCTTTGCCAGAAGATTTTATGCCCTGATGAAGCGAATCTCCCATACGGAAATCGTGGATGGGGCCAGAGACTACCGGCTGATGAAACGGAAGGTAGTAGATGCCATCCTGTCCATGACCGAGTACAACCGATTTACAAAAGGGATTTTCGGATGGGTGGGATTTGAAACCAAGTGGCTGGAATATGAAAATATAGAACGCACCAAAGGAGAGACCAAGTGGAATTTCTGGAAGCTCTTTTTATATTCCCTGGACGGTATTCTGGCGTTTTCCACAATGCCTCTGGCGTTTGTATCCATTATCGGGCTGGTATTTTGTCTGCTGGCATTTGTATTGATTGTGTTTACCATTGTACGGACGGTGATATTCGGAGATCCCACATCGGGCTGGCCTTCTCTGGTATGTATCATTTCCATGATCAGCGGCGTACAGCTTCTTTGTCTGGGCATTGTGGGGCAATATATGGCCAAAATGTATATGGAAGTGAAAAACAGACCAATTTATCTGATAAAGGAAGAATTTTAGCCAGGAAATGGAATGTACCATATGAAAACAAAAGTAAGCATCATTGTTCCGATGTATCAGGCGGCGGCTTTTCTGGAAGAAACCATAGAATCTGTCCGTAGTCAAAAAGAGCAGGACTGGGAGCTGCTGCTGGTGGACGACTGTTCCTCTGACGGCGGACCGGAGATCGCACTGCGGTATGGCCGGGAGGATCCCAGGATCCGACTGCTGCGGCAGCCGGAGAACCGGGGCGCTGCTGCTGCGCGCAACCGGGGCTTGGAAGAAGCGGCGGGCAGATACATTGCGTTTCTGGACAGTGATGATCTGTGGAAAAAGGACAGGCTTTCGGCAGAACTGGCATTTATGAAAGTCCATCAGGCCGGGTTTGTATTCAGCGGCTATGAGTTTGCCGACGAAAGCGGGAAGGGCACAGGCCGGGTGGTGCGGGCGCCGGAAAAACTCAGTTACAGGCAGGCACTGAAAAATACCACGATTTTTACCTCTACCGTACTGTTCGATACGCATATCATACCGAAAGAGCTGCTTCGTATGCCGCTTGTGAAAAGCGAGGATACGGCCGCCTGGTGGAACATCCTCAGGCATGGGTATACAGCATACGGACTGGACCGGAATCTGGTGCTGTACCGGAGAAGTGCAGGGACGCTTTCCTCTGACAAGATAGAGGCAGTCCGTAGAATCTGGAATCTCTACCGCCGGGTGGAAGGGCTGTCATTGCCCTATAGTATGTACAATTTTATCTTCTACGCGGTGCGGGCGGTTCTGCGCAGAGTTTGAGGAGACAGACGTTATGAAAAAACTGGAAACATACAAAAGGCTGATTCAGATTGCCATGTCATCCATTTGTATTATCATGCAGATGGGAATCTATGCATTGTTCTGGTATGGCTATTACAGCGAGCGGATGTATCTGAAGTTTTATTTCAAAGGGCATCTGCTGATGCTGTTTGTTTATGGGATATTGCTGTTTTTCTTTTCTCAGATGTATGGCGGTATGCGCATCGGGTATCTGCGGTCGGGAGAGGTGATGTTTTCCCAGGTATTTGCCACGCTCTGTGTCAATGCCATTACGTATCTGCAGATGTGCCTGATGGTGCGGGGGTTTCTGGATATCAGGCCGCTGTTTTATATGACCTTGTCGGAAGCGGCGGTGATCGTCCTGTGGACGCTGGGCAGCGCCGGTATTTACAGACGTATTTTTTCTCCCAGAAATCTGCTGCTGGTGCACGGAGATCGTCCGGTGGAGGATATTCTGCAGAAGTTTGCCACCAGAAAGGACAAGTATCAGGTGAGCAAAACCATCCACATCGGTATGGGTGCGGGGGTGATCTGCCGGGAGGCAGAGCAGGGCTATGACGGTGTGATACTGTGGGACATTCCGGCGCAGATCCGGAATAAGCTGTACAAATTTTGCTTCGGTGTGGGGATCCGGGTCTATATTATGCCGAAGATACCGGATATCCTGATCAAGGGGGCCGATCAGCTCCATCTGTTTGATACCCCCATTTTGCTTACCAGAGAATATGTGCTGAGCTTTGACCAGCGGCTGGCAAAACGTATCATTGATTTTGTCTGTGCGCTGCTTCTTTGTATCGTCTCTTCTCCGATTATGCTGCTGACAGCCATTGCGATCAAAGCCTATGACAGAGGGCCGGTTTTGTATAAACAGGTCCGCTGTACAAGAGATATGAAGGAATTTTATATTCTGAAATTCCGGAGCATGCGGGTGGATGCGGAAAAGGATGGGGTGGCAAGACTGGCATCCAAACATGATGACCGGATTACGCCGGTGGGGAAATTTATCCGTATGGTACGGATTGATGAGCTGCCCCAGTTGTTCAATATCTTGAAGGGGGAAATGACCTTTATCGGTCCCCGTCCGGAACGCCCGGAGATCATCCTTCAGTATGTGGAGGATATGCCGGAGTTTATCTTCCGTACTAAGGTAAAGGCAGGACTGGCCGGTTATGCTCAAGTATATGGAAAGTATAATACGACCCCTTACGATAAATTAAAACTGGATTTATTTTATATTGAGAACTATTCTGTCTGGCTGGATATTAAGCTGATGCTGTTGACATTAAAAATTCTGTTCCGTCCGGAAAGCACGGAAGGAGTGGACAGCAGCCAGACGACGGCACTGAAAAAATAGCATGTGGAAAAGAGGGCGGCATGACAGAAAGAGAATGGATGAAGGAAGGACTGGATCTGAAGCTCCTGGTTCTTTTATACCGCAGAAAGATGTGGATTTCACTGGCAGGCGCCCTGGCGGGAGGGCTTCTGGCAGGGGGGCTGTATATGATTTTGCATGTCCTGTATGCTCCGGCCAGGGAATATGAGGCTGAATCCAAGGTGTATCTGACCTTTGCTGCCGACGACAACGGAGATGCGTATCAATATTATAACGGGTATACCTGGAATGATCTGATGAAAACCGACCCGATTATGGACAAGATTATGGAAGAGCTCCCTCCGGAAACGGACCGGGAGATGGTAGAAGATTCGATAACAGCTGATATACTATCTGACATCCGCCTTTTGACAGTGACTGTCAGAACTCCTGACCAGGAGGAAACAAACCGTATCCTGAAGGCATCCGAAAAGGCTCTGGCCAGATTCGGGGAGGAAAGGGTGGAATTTGAAAAGATAGAGCTATGGGGGCGCTGGAAGGCGGCTCTGGTAGTAGTGGAGGATGAGACTGTGCGGGCAGCGGCAGCAGGCGTGGCCATCGGCTTTATCCTGTCCCTGTTGGGGCTGGCTTATGCCCGCATTCTGGATGATTCTGTGTATGTCCCTTCTGATTTTGAAAAACGGTATCCTTATCCGGTGCTGGGTGTGACCTTTGCCGGAGAAGAGGAGAGCGGCGATGTGCTTTTGCAGGAGCATGTGGAGCTGGTTTCCAGGGGGATGGAGAACGTTTGGTATGCCGATACCGGAGAGCGGGACCTGCGGATACCCGAAGAGGCCAGAGGAAGCGGGCGGGGGCTGATACTGCGGATTCCCTACGGCAGCGGCAATGGCAGACTGTTGGAAAGATGGGTAAAGGAAGCCGGCCTTGTGGACTGCCGGATTCTGGGAGCAGTGATCACCGGTGCGGACATGGGACTGTACCGTTTGTATTTTACAGGCAAAAAGAGGAAAACGTCATGAATGCAATGGGATTGCAGCTTTTGATTTCTGCAGTGGATCAGGACCCTGCCCGGCTGGTGGAAAAAATGAACGTACGCAGCGATGCCATTTTAATCAATCAGTGTGACCATTTTGCCTATGAAGAGATCAGGCGGGACGGATGTCTGATCCGGGCTTACAGCCTGAAAGAGCGGGGGGTGGGACTGAGCCGGAACAATGCGCTGTTGCGTGCGGATCAGGATATCTGTTTGTTTGCGGATGAAGATATCATATATGATGAAACGTATCCGGAGAAGGTGCTCGGAGAGTTTGCCCGCCATCCGGAGGCGGACATGCTCCTGTTCAATGTGGAGGTATGCGAGGCAAGACGGACCTATCATACGGATGCTTATGGCAGAGTAGGCCGCTGGAACTGCGGCAGATATCCGGCTTACAGCTTTGCACTGCGTAGAGAGGTCATGCACAAAAAGCATGTTTCGTTTTCCCTGCTGTTTGGCGGGGGCGCCCGCTACAGCAATGGGGAGGACAGTCTGTTTATCCGGGACTGTATCAGAAGCGGCATGAAAGTATATAAGACACCGGTGACCATAGGACGGGAGGAAGAGCGCAAATCCACCTGGTTTTCCGGATATCATGAGAAATTTTTCTTTGACCGGGGTGTGCTCTATGCATTTCTGTATGGCAGGCTGGCCAGGCCGATGGCGCTGCAGTTTCTTTGGCGGCACCGGGGTGTGATGTGCCGGGAGATCCCGGTGAAAAAGGCGTATGCCCTGATGTGTGACGGTCTGCGGGAGGCGAGAGGATGACAGTCTATATCATACTGACGATACTGACCGTGGGAACGGCGGCTTTGATCAAAAAGCAGGAGGCCGGGTCAGGCGCTATAGTTACCAGGCAGCAGGCATGCAATTATGTATGCCTGCTTACGCTCTTTGTCTTTCTGTCTGGCGTGTCTTTCTGCCGGTATCAGGTGGGAAACGATTACAGCCGGTATGAGGAATTTTTTCATTTGATTCCGCTGCGCCAGGTGGTACCCACAGAATTTGGATTCAATGGGGTGGTGCTGCTGATGCAGTTTCTGTTCGGCCCTGACGCAGGAATTTCCATTTTCGGCCTGTTTGCATTCGTGACGGTCGGATTTATGCTGAAGGCCATATATGACCAGAGTGAGCACTTTCTGTTTTCCTTTTTTCTGTTTATGACATTGGGCTATTATTTTCAGAGCCTGAATACGGTCCGGTATTATCTGGCCTGGTCTGTTGCCGTATTTTCCATAAAATATGTGCTGAAAGGGCAGTATGTGAAATTTATCCTGCTGATTTTACCCACGGCCACCATACACAAATCGGTGCTTCTGGTGATTCCGGTGTATATTCTGGCGGCCTTGCCCTGGAAACGCTGGCAGCTTGCGGCGCTGGCGGTATTTGCCTCCAGCGGTCTGGTGTTTTCGGAGCAGTATCAGAGGCTGATGGTCAGACTGTATCCCAGTTATGAGGATACGGCTTATCTGGACGGAGGCACTTCCCTGATCAATATTGTACGCATTCTGGGCGTATTTGTACTGTCTCTGCTCTATTATCAAAGGGCTGTTGCACATGACAGGCAGAACCGGTTTTATTTTCATCTGAATCTGTTTGCGCTGCTTTTGTATACCTGCGGCTCATTTATGCCGGAAATTTCAAGAATCGGCTATTATATGACCGCAGGGCATATTTTTCTGCTGCCGTCGCTGATCGGCCGGATTTCGGATGTGCGGCAGCAAAGATTCTGGAACATTGTGGTGGTGGCTGCTGCGGTGCTTTATTTTGGAGTATTTTTGGTAAAGGCGCAAGATCTGCTGGTGCGGATTGTGCCCTACCATACATGGATTTTCCCGGGGGAGATCGTTGGAAAGGCGGTGTAGGAAATGAAGCGGATCAGATTCAGTATTATTGTAGTCTGCCTGAATGCAGGGGATAAGCTGCGGCAGACGGTGAAGAGTATCCTGGCACAGACATATTCAGATTATGAGATTATCGTAAAAGACGGCATGTCCTCGGACGGTTCGGTGGAAAAGCTGCCGGATGATAAGCGGATACGGATCGTGCGGCAGAAGGATAAGGGAATCTATGATGCCATGAATCAGGCGACGCTGCTGGCAGAGGGAGATTACCTGCTCTATCTGAACTGCGGCGATTATCTTTATCATGAAAAGGTGCTGGAAAAGGCGGGAGCCTGGATCGGTACGGACCGGGCATCCTCTGAGATTTATTATGGAGATATTTACAATCGTACCGTGGAGGCGAAAGTGGCTTCCAATCCCCGGATCAATGCGTTTGCCTGCTATCGGAATATTCCCTGTCATCAGGCATGTCTGTACGCTGGAAGCCTGATGCGCCGCCGGCGCTACAAACCCGGTTATCGGGTGCGGGCCGATTATGAACATTTTCTGGGGAGCTATTTTGAGGACGGTGTCCGGCCGGTTTATTTGCAGATCGTGATTGCGTCCTATGAGGGAGGCGGTTTTTCGGAAACAGAAGAAAATGAAAAGCGCTCTGCCAGGGAGCATAAGGCGATTACAGAGAAATATATGAGCAGAGCACAGATTTTACGGTTTCGTATGCTGCTGCTGCTTTCTCTTGCACCCATGCGGACGAGAATCGCCCGGAATAAAAATCTGGCAGGCACTTATAATAAGATCAAAGCGTGCATTTATCGGAGAAGAGGACAGGATAAGGGATGAGGGTACTGTGGCTGTGTAATATTATGCTGCCGGTGATTGCGGCGCATCTGGGACTGCCTGCCAGCAATAAAGAGGGCTGGCTGTCCGGTCTGGCGGCAAAGCTGCGAAGGGAAAACCCGGCGGAGCTGGAGCTGGGGATTTGCTTTCCGTCTGCAGCGGGGACGGGAATGATGCAGGGAGAGCTGGACGGGCTCAGGTGGTATGGATTTTTGGAGGACACAGTCCGTCCGGAGCGGTATGACGGGGCGGTGGAAGGGCGGCTTTTACAGATACTGGCAGATTTTCAGCCGGATATTGTGCATATCTTCGGGACGGAATATCCCCATACGCTGGCTATGACCAGAGCATTTGCCCGCCCTGAGCGGACGCTGATCGGGATACAGGGGCTGTGTTTTGTTTATGCGGATGCCTATATGGCAGATCTGCCGGAAAAGATACGGCACAGGACATCGCTGCGGGATTTTCTGAAACGGGACAATCTGATGAGACAGCAGGAAAAATACAGACTGCGGGGCGGCTATGAACAGGAAGCGCTGAAAAGGACAGGACATGTGACCGGACGGACGGACTGGGACCGGATGTGGACAAAGCGGGTCAATCCCTCTGCAGTGTATCATTTTATGAATGAAACACTGCGGGAATCTTTTTATGGGCCGGTATGGGACGGGGAGGCATGTATGCCCTGCAGTATCTTTGTCAGTCAGGGAAATTATCCCATCAAGGGGCTGCATTATCTTCTGGAAGCCATGCCCAGGGTATTGAAGAAGTTTCCGTTGGCGCATATCTTTGTGGCCGGGGATGAGATTACCCGGGCTTCTACCTGGAAGGAAAGGCTGAAACTGTCGGGCTATGGCCTGTACCTGCGGGAACTGATCGGCAGGTATCATCTGGAACGGGCGGTTACTTTTCTGGGCAGGCTGGACGAAGAGCAGATGCTTGGGCGGTTTTTGGGCAGTCACGTATTCGTATCCCCTTCCTCCATTGAAAATTCTCCCAATTCTGTGGGAGAGGCCATGCTGGTGGGGATGCCGGTGATCAGCTCCGATGTGGGCGGGGTTTCTTCCATGCTTCGCAGTGGGGAAGAAGGGCTTCTGTATCCGGCAGGAGATACGGATGCGCTGACAGAGCGGCTTTGTTATGTGTTTGACAAAAACAACAGAGCCGAAGTGGAAAAGCTGGGCCGGAAGGCCCGGATGCGTGCGCTTAAGACCCACGATGCACAAACCAATTACAGACGTCTGTTGGAGATCTATCATGAAATTTACCTTTGTGTCTAATTATATCAATCATCATCAGATACCGGTGTCCTCCATCCTGTATGAAAAGCTGGGCGGAGACTATCATTTCATTCAAACTCAGCGGATGGAGCAGGAGAGGCAGGAGATGGGCTGGGCTGTGGAGGAAAACAGTCTGCCCTATTTAAAGTGCTGGTATCAGGAGCCGGAAATTTGCCGGGCGCTGGTGGCAGACAGTGATGTGGTGGTATTTGGCGGTGTGGATGAGGAAAGCTATATTGCGGAGCGGCTGCAGAGCGGCAGACCGGTGATCCGTTACAGTGAACGGCTGTATCGGGAAGGGCAGTGGAAAGCGATATCTCCCAGAGGGCTGATCAAAAAATATAAGGACCATACCAGATATCGGGGCAAAGACGTATATCTGCTCTGTTCCGGTGCTTATGTGGCATCGGATTTTCATATCGTCCGCTCCTATCCGGATAAAATGTTCCAATGGGGCTATTTTACAGAGCTGAAAACCTATGATATCGAAACACTGCTGGCGGAGAAGCCGGGAGCCGGAGACGGGCCGGCAGAGCTTTTGTTTGCGGGCCGTTTTCTTCCGCTGAAGCATCCGGAATATGCCCTTTTGCTGGCGAAAGAGCTGAAAAAGGAAGGGCTGTCCTTTCATTTGACGATGGCAGGAGGCGGAGAGATGGAGAAAGACCTGCAAAGGTCAGCGGCAGAGAGCGGACTGGAGGATTCGGTGACTTTTACGGGATATCAGAGTCCTGAGACGGTCCGTGGCTATATGGAACGGGCGGATGTGTTTCTGATGACAAGCAATTATCTGGAAGGCTGGGGCGCTGTCCTCAATGAGGCCATGAACAGTGGCTGCGCAGTCATTGCGGACTCGGCTGTGGGTGCGGTGCCGTTTTTGCTGCGCCATGAGAAAAACGGCATGGTCTACCGGGATGGTGACAGGGAGGAATTTCTGAAATACGGGGTTCAGCTTGTACGGGAAGCTCATCTGCGCAGGCATCTGGGGCGGAATGCATATGACACTATCGTCAGTCTGTGGAATCCGGCCTATGCGGCGGAAAGCCTGCTGGCATTTGCGGAAGGGCTTTTGCAGGGACAGATAGTGGTCAACCAGGAGGGGCCATTGAGCAGGGCGCCGGTCATACCTCCCGCGGAGGGATATGACTATACAAGGAGATGCGGAAGATGAAAGAGAGAATCTATGTTTGTCATACCTTTTACAATATTTACGTGACACTGCTGAAGGAGTTTGCGCTGCCGAAAGAGCAGCAGGGGCAGGCGGATATTGCTCTGAGCACCATCTCTTCGGATCTGTCCGTACTGAGGGGACGGCTGGAGGCTTCCGGTGTCTTTGCCCATGTGTATCTTCTGGATGAGAAAAAGGACAGTGCCTTTCCGGAGCTGGCAAAATACAAGAAATCTTATCATAATATCCTGAGGCATCTTTATAACCGGATCGTGTATACGAAAAAGCTGGCCAGAAGGGAAGCGCCTTATATGACCATACCGTTTGAACAATACCGGGATGTGTATGTATATTGTGACAGCGACCCCATCGGCTACTATCTGAATTATAAGCACATATATTATCATGCCCTGGAGGACGGTCTGGATTGTCTGAAATATCTGGACGGCGCTCATTATGACAATCGGGGGCATTTTAAACTGAAAGCCTTTCTTTCCTCCCTGAACATGATCTTTATCCAGAACGGCTACGGCAAATACTGTCTGGATATGGAAGTTAACGATCTGTCCTGTCTGCGGCATACCTGTCCCAAATACAAGGTAGTGCCGAGAAAACCGCTGGAGAAGGGTCTGACCGGGGAGCAGAAGCGGACCATGCTGGAAATCTTTATGGAGGATGGGGACCGCTTCGTACAGGAACTGGGGGAAAAGGCAAAGGGAGACTGTATCCTGTTTCTGACACAGCCCCATCCCCAGTCCGAGGAAGCCAGAAAACAGATTTGTCACGATATCATCCGGGAATATTGTCAGGACGCTCATGTCATCATCAAGCCCCATCCCAGAGATCTGATCGACTATGGGGCGCTTCGGCCGGACTGTACGGTGATCCGTGGGAAATTTCCTGTGGAAGTGCTGAATTTTCTGGAAGGGGTACATTTCAAAAAAGTCATATCCATTGCCACCACAGCGCTGGACACCATTGATTTTGCAGATGAAAAAATCAATCTGGGAGATACGTTCTGGGATAAATATGAGGATCCGGAAAAACATAATTGGAGAACGGTATAATGAAAATATATAAAAAACTCATGATAATCATGAACAGAAAACAAAAGCGGACCATGGGGCTTTTGCTGGTGATGATGGTATTCGGCGCCTTTCTGGAGACGGCCAGCATATCCCTGATCATCCCGGTGATGACACTGGTGCTTTCTCCGGATGCAGTGGAAAAAAACCGGGTGATGGCAGCAGTCTATCAGGGGCTGCATATGACAAGCCCCCGTCAGTTTACCGTATTTGTCATGGCGGCAATGGTGATCGCGTTTGTCTGCAAAAATCTGTTTCTGTTTCTTCTGCAGAAGATGATGTATCAGTTTGTTTATAAAAATCAGTTTGAAACCCAGGAAAAGATGCTGCGCAGCTTTGTGAAGCGGGACTATGAGTTTTATCTGAATATTGAGACTTCCACTATCCAGCGCATTATAGCGGCGGATGTGGTCAATGCCTATCTGCTGATTTTATCGCTGCTGCAGATACTTTCGGAGTGCACCGTATTTTTTATGCTGGCAGTGGCGCTTTTTGTAGTGGATTTTAAGATGACGCTGGTGATTGCAGGACTTTTGGTGGTGACGCTGGTGGTGATCAAAGAGGTGATCAAACCCATTATGTACCGTACCGGCAAGGAAAATCAGGATTATTCCAGTCTGATCTATCAGTGGCTGAGCCAGACGGTGGGCGGCATGAAGGAAATCAAGATCATCGGGAAGGAGCATTATTTTATCCGGGAATACTCCCGCCGGGGCGCCCATTATGTGGCGGCAATGGAGCGGCTGAATCTGTTCAGCAATGCCCCCAAGCTGTTGATTGAAACGGTATGTATCGCAGGTATGGTGGCCTATATGCTGGTGATCGTGATGACGGGCAAGGATCTGACGGAAATGATGCCGGCCCTGTCTGCGTTTGCTATGGCGGCAGTGCGTCTGATGCCCTCTGCCAGCCGGATCAACAATCAGTTGACGCAGCTTGCTTATTATGAGCCGTTTTTTATGAATGTAAGTGACAATCTGCTGGAGGAAACCAGCGAAGAAAACACGGATCTGTCCTATGCGGAAGAAGCGGAAAAGCTCCCGGTGAAAAGGGAGATTACACTGGAGGGGATCACCTATGCCTATCCGAATACGGACAAGCTGATCTTTGACCATGCGCAGATGACCATTCCGGTGGGCAGTTCCGTGGGCATCGTGGGCGGTTCCGGCTCCGGTAAAACGACGATCGTGGATATCCTGCTGGGGCTTTTGAAGGTAAGAGAGGGCAGTATCTGTGCGGACGGTGTGAATATTATGGAGCATTACAGGGGATGGCTGAAAAATGTGGGTTATATTCCTCAGATGATTTTCCTGCTGGATGATGACATCCGGCACAATGTAGCTTTCGGCATACCGGAGGAAGAGATCGATGAGGAAAAGCTCTGGTATGCCCTGCAGGAGGCGCAGTTGGATACGTTTGTAAAGACGCTGCCGGAAGGGGTCCGCACGGGAATCGGAGAGCGGGGGATTCGGATTTCCGGCGGACAGCGACAGCGGATCGGCATTGCCAGGGCGCTGTACCATGATCCGGAGGTACTGATCCTGGATGAGGCAACCTCCGCGCTGGACAATGATACAGAGGCGGCCATCATGGAGTCCATCAATCGGTTCCAGGGAAAAAAGACACTGGTGATCATTGCCCACAGACTGCAGACCATTGAGAAGTGCGATATGGTGTACCGGGTTGCGGAGGGCAAGATCAGCAGGGAGAGGTAGAACCGGAAGTGCAGGAAGGAGGCGGCGCCATGAAACTGAGTGTCATTGTCCCGTTTTACAAAATGGGCGGGGGTGAAAGGCAGGAATATCTGAACTACTGTATGGAGTCGCTGGTGCATCAGACGATGATCGGCGATATGGAAATATTGGCGGTGGACGACTGCTCTCAGGATGGCACGTATGAACTGCTTAAGGGGTATGAGGAACGGTATCCGGGAACGGTGCGGGCGCTTCGGACACCGGAAAACAGAAAGCAGGGCGGCGCCAGGAATCTGGGGCTGGATGCGGCGCAGGGGGAATGGATCGGCTTTATGGACGGGGACGACTGGGCGGCGGATACTATGTATGAAAAGCTGTTTCGCCGGGCGCAGGAGACCGGTGCGGATGTGGTAGGCTGTGATCTTCATGAGACCGGTGAGCACAGTATGAAAATCGGCAGGATCGTCAATGCCAATACGATGGACCAGACAGGGCCTTTGGGAGAGGTACAGTACAGGAAGCTGATGCTGAATCCGTGCAGTATGGTCATCAAAATCTATAAAAAAGAAGTGATCGACCGTTATCATCTCCGGTTTCCGGAGGGAATTTTTTATGAGGATAACTGTGCAGGCCCTTTGTGGATGCTGCATTTTACCCATTTTGAGAAAGTGGAGGAACCACTGTACTATTACTATCAGGATCCGGTATCCACCACGCATAAGATCAGCGAGGCAAAATGCCGGGACAGGATGCAGGCGGGAGAGCTCCTGCTGGCCGGGTGCAGAGAGTATGGGTTTTATGAGCCATATAAACAGGAGCTGGAATTTGCGTTTGTCAAGCTGTATTATGTCAATACGCTGTTTACGTATGTGATCGGGGTGGCGCATGCACGGGCCGGATTTCTGGAAGGGCTGCGCCGGGGGATGCTGGCAGCTTTTCCGGATTTTCAGAGCAATCCTTACTTTCAAAGGGAGTATGACCGGGAGCAGAAAAAGCTGGTGCGCCTGCATATGCGCTCCACGCTGCTGTTTCTTTTTTATTACAGGGCATTGACCGGATATCGGAAACTGAGAAGGAAATGGAAAGGAACATCAAGGACATGACACGATTGTCGGAAAAGCTGGATATCATATTTCGCGCTCTGGTGCTGGTTTTATTTGTGCTGTTTGTAGGTTATCTGGCGCTGCTGAGTCTGTACAGTACAAATTACTGCTTTGTGGGGGAGCCGGCCATCTTTGTTTCGGACTCGCCCTGGAAAGCGCTGTTAGCGTATGTTGTCCTGGTGGGGGCGCTGGCTGCCTTGAAAACATGGGGGATGGGGGTATGGACATGGCTTTCTGACCATCGGCGTTTGATGCAGATGGCTTTGAACGGCCTTTTGTTTTTGTTTCTGCTCTTTTTCGTACTCTCCAACCAGCTTCATCCGCACGGAGACCAACTGGCCATCAGCAACGGGGCAGTAGGACTCAGGAAGTATGATTTCTCGCTGTTTGCCAATGAGAGCTATTTTGTATACTGGCCGTTCCAGTCCCGTATCACTGTATTTCTGTGGGGATTTTTTGCGGTATTCGGTAATCTGAATTATCTGGCGTTTCAGACATTGAATGGGATCTGTATCGTGATTTCCCTGAATCTGGTGGCGAAGAGTTCTGCTATAATCTTTGGCAGCAGGGACAGGGAATTACCGGTATTTCTGGCCTGTCTTTTGTTCTGGCCCTATCTGTTTTACGTAACCTTTATATATGGAAATGTGCCGGGCTTTGCCTGTATCATCGGCGCGGTGTATCTGCTGCTGCGGTATCTGGAAGAAGGCCGCATCCAATTTCTGGCAGGATGTGTGATTCTGTGTGCCGCAGGCGTATGGCTGAAAAATACGTTTTTGATTTTTATGGTGGCCCTGCTGGTATTTTTGCTGGTGGATTTCTGGAGCAGCAGACGGTATCGGAATCTGATCGGTATGGTATGCATCCTGGCAGCGGTATCGCTGCTTGGCAAAGGGTCGGATCTGCTGGTGGAGCACAGACTGGGATTTCCTTTGTCAGAAGGTTCCCCGATGATTGCCTGGGTGACGATGGCATTTGGCGAGGATGAAGATGGCAGACCGGTCAAATTTGACGGCTACAATCGGGAAGTTTATCTGGAACATGATCTGGACACAGATCGGGCGGCACAGGCGGCGGTAGAAGAGCTGAAACGGCGCCTTGCCCATCTGACCGATACACCCATGCATTTTGTGGAGTTTATGGGCAGGAAAATTGCGATGGAATGGAATGAGCCTACCTTTGAAAGTCTGGTGGCCAATAACAGGCCCCAGGCACAGACAGAGCAGCCTGCACTCATAAGGCGGATGCTGCGGGAGGATAACCGGAATGTGCTGGTTAAGTGGGCCAATCTCTTTCATGCCCTTGTGCTGATGGGGGCTTTTAGCTGGGCACTTTTACAGGGAAGGCGGGAGAAGGTCACAGGGTTGTTCTTTGCGGTGGTGTTTATCGGCGGTTTTCTCTTTCAACTGTTCTGGGAAACCTATGCCCAGTATACGCTGTTTTATTTCCTGCTGTTGATTCCCTATGCGGTTGCCGGATATCTGGCGGCAGCGGACCGGGTGCTGGCCTGGGCGGGAGACAGAAAGCCGAACCGGGCGGAAGTGGCGGCGCTGGCAGTTTCGGCCGGTGTGACGGCAGCAGTCGGGCTTTTGCCGTTCGGTATTTTTCAGGCATTGTTTACTCTGGATGAGGATGATGTTTCCTATACCGAGGCCCGGATGGAACAGGACGCGGAAGAGGCCGGGCAGGAGGCGGCGCTGGCAAACGGCTATTACAGGCTGTGTCCGCTTTTGACGACGGACAGGGCCGTTGCATCTTTGGACACATTGGATGAGCGGGGGCTGCCGCAGGCCGGGCTTATGCCTGTAGCAGAGAGTAGCGGGGATATGGTCAGCGTGTATCATGAGTACGGTTATGATTTTCTGCGGCTGAAATCCACTCAATATCTGCTTTCGTTTGACGGCAGTCCGGCGGAAGGCGAGGTAAGGGCAGGACAGGACTGTGAGAACATTATGTGGAAGATCCTGCCGGTATCCGCTGAGGGAGAAACCGGAGATGGGGACAGTTTGGCCAAAGCGGGTATACCGGCAGGGGAAAAAGGTTATGCTATCACCTGTGACGGCGGATTTGCGCTGACGGCCAGAGGCGGAAAGATAACGGTGGAACCGTATACGGGCTGCGGGGAACAGATCTGGCTGTTTACAGAGCAGTAGCAGATGCGAAGGGATTTGCTAAGACAGGAAATATATGGTAAGATAAGACTGATTTTGTACCAGGAATTGGAGGACAGGCGATGTTGAACGATAAGACAATACTGATTACCGGAGGAACCGGATCGTTTGGAAAGAGCTTTACCAGGTATGCGCTGACACATTATCATCCCAAAAAGATCATTATTTATTCCAGGGATGAATTTAAGCAGTTCATTATGCAGAACGAGTTCCGGGAATTGAATAAAGAGAACCAGCTCCGCTTTTTTATCGGGGATGTGAGGGACAGGGAGCGTCTCAGACGGGCGCTGGAGGGTGTGGATTATGTGATCCATGCGGCGGCGCTGAAGCAGGTGCCTGCCTGTGAATACAATCCGGATGAGGCGATCAAGACCAATATTCACGGTGCGCAGAATGTGATCGATGCGGCGCTGGACAGCGGCAGCGTGGAGAAGGTAGTGGCGCTTTCCACAGATAAGGCGGTGAATCCGGTGAATCTGTACGGCGGCACCAAACTGGTATCGGATAAACTGTTTATTGCCGCCAATGCGTATGCAGGCTCTAAAAAGATCTGTTTTTCCATTGTCAGATACGGCAATGTGGCGGGCAGCAGAGGATCGGTGATTCCGTTTTTCCATAACATCATTCAAAGCGGCGGAAAAGAGCTGCCGATTACGGACTACCGCATGACCCGTTTCTGGATCAGTCTGACGGAAGGTGTGGAGCTGGTCATTAAGGCGCTGGCAGAGGCAAAAGGAGGAGAAACCTTTATTTCCAAGATTCCTTCTTTTAAGGTGACAGATCTGGCGCAGGCCATGTTGCCGGGCTGTGAGATGCCTCAGGTGGGTATCCGGCCGGGAGAAAAGCTGCATGAGATCATGGTAACCGTGGAGGATTCTTTGACCACCTGGGAATATGACAAGCATTTTGTCGTATATCCGCAAATGGTATGGAGCGAGTCCAGAAAACCCAGACCTACCGGAGTCAGGGTGGCAGAGGGCTTTTCCTACAGCTCAGGCACCAATGCCCAGTGGCTGGATGTGGAGCAGATCAAAGAGCTTTTGAAAACAGTGGAACTGGAGAAATAAGAAGGAGAGAATCAGGAGTCCGCAGGACGCAGGTATGTGCGGTCGGCCGGATATCCGGATACATGATAATAGAAAGTCCGCAGAGCGTACTTTCTATTGTTTTATCTGCGCAGGAGCGCACAGGGAAAGGAGCATACCGATATGGAAAAACCGGCTGTGGAGGGCGGAAGTCCCGTCAGGACCAGCAAGCTGTATTATGGACATCAGTATCTGGACGAAGCGGATATAGAGGCTGTGGTCCGCGTATTATGCAGCGATACCTTAACATGCGGGCCGGAAATTACGAAGCTGGAGCAGCGGCTGTGTGAGCTGACAGGGGCAGGCCATGCTGCGGTTGTCAGCAATGGAACGGCGGCGCTGCATGTGGCATGTCAGGCGGCGGGCATACAGGAAGGGGATGAGGTGATCACCACACCGATCACCTTTGCAGCTTCGGCCAACTGTGCGCTGTACTGCGGCGCCAGACCTGTATTTGCGGACATCAATCCCCATACCTATAACATCGACCCGGCATGTGTGGCAGAAAAGATCACCGATGCCACGAAGGCGGTGGTGGCAGTGGATTTTACGGGACAGGCGGCGGAGCTGGATGCGCTGCTGTCTCTGTGCAGGGAAAGAGGGATCCTTCTGATCGAGGATGCGGCCCATTCCATCGGTACCCGCTACGGCGGCAGACCGGTGGGCTCCATTGCGGATATGACTACATTCAGTTTTCATCCGGTGAAAACCGTAACGGGGGGAGAGGGAGGCGCCGTTCTGACCAATGACAGTGATCTCTATACCAGGATCGGACTGTTTCGGGCGCACGGAATCACAAGAGACGAGTCTTTGCTGGAACATAAGTCTCAGGGAGGCTGGTATTATGAACAACTGGCGCTGGGGATGAATTACCGGATGACCGATATCCAGGCCGCCTTAATTGGCAGCCAGCTTGACAAGCTGGAACTGTTTTCCAGACGGAGAAGCCAGATCGTGTCCAGGTACAATGAAGCATTTGCCCGGATTCCGGAAGTGGTGGTACAGCAGGAGATCGAACAGTCCGAAACAACGAGACATCTGTACATTCTCCGGCTCAGACCAGAGCGGCTGACCATAGACCGGAAACAGTTTTTTGATGCGATGGCGGCGGAAAATATTTGCTGTAATGTACATTATATTCCCGTGTACTGGCATCCGTATTATGAGCATCTTGGGTATGAAAAAGGGCTGTGCCCGGAGGCGGAAAAGCTGTACGGTGAGATGATGAGTCTGCCTTTGTATTATTCCATGACGGACCAGGATGTATCGGATGTGATCGAAGCAGTCCGGAAACTGTGCACATATTACCGGAAATAGCTGGCGGCAGGAAGTCTGCCGTCTGTCCGGGTAAGCGAAGTGAAAGAAGGATAGAAGATACATGGAACAGAAAAAACGGATTGCCATTGTCACTGCCAGAGGAGGCAGCAAGAGAATCCCCGGAAAGAATATCAGGCCGTTCTGCGGAAAGCCTGTGCTGGTATATTCGGTGGAGGCAGCGCTTGGCAGCGGTTTGTTTGACGAAGTGATGGTGTCCACAGACAGCCAGGCGATTGCAGAGACGGCCAGAGCGGCAGGGGCACAGGTGCCCTTTCTGCGGAGCAGTGAAACGGCCGGTGACTTTGCCACCACTGCGCAGGTACTGCTGGAAGTATTGGAAGGGTACAGAGTAAGGGGACAGGCATTTGAGGTGGTATGCTGCCTTTACCCTACGGCTCCCTTTGTAACGGCGGAAAAACTGAAGGAGGCGGCAGCTCTTTTGGAAGTAAGTGATGCGGATTCGGTGGTGCCGGTGGTGCGGTATTCTTTTCCGCCTCAGCGGGCTTTTGTGGTGCGCGGTGGGCTGACGGTTATGAAGCATCCTGAGCATGCGTCTGCCCGTTCTCAGGATCTGGAACCTTATTTTCATGACTGCGGTCAGTTTTATCTGATGCGGACAGACCGTTTTCTTAAGAAACGGCAGATTTTTACGGACCGGACCGTTTCCATCGAAATGCCGGAAACGGAAGTGCAGGACATTGACAATGAAACCGACTGGAAACTGGCGGAACTGAAATATCAGATGATGAAAAAGGAAAGTAAATGAGGTGTAAGGATGCCAAAGGAGAATCAACCCGCAATCAGAATCGGGGAAAGACGGATCGGAGGGGACAGCCCTGTCTATATCATAGCGGAAATGTCAGCGAACCATGCAGGCAGTCTGGACTATGCCAGAGAGATCATTCATGCGGCAAAAGAATCCGGTGCGGACTGTGTGAAGATCCAGACCTATACCGCGGATACCATGACCATAGACTGCGACAATGCCTGCTTTCATATAGAAGAAGGGACCTGGAAGGGGGAAAATCTGTACAGCCTTTACCAAAAGGCCTATACCCCCTGGGAGTGGCAGGCCAGGCTGCTGGAAGAAGCGCAAAAGGTGGGAATCGACTTTTTTTCCACTCCCTTTGACCGGACCTCGGTGGATTTTCTGGAAAGCATCGGGATGCAGTTTTATAAGATAGCTTCCTTTGAGCTGGTGGATCTTCCGCTGATCCGTTATGTGGCTTCCAAAGGGAAACCGATCATTATGTCAACCGGAATGGGGACCCTGCAGGAGATTACAGAAGCGGTGGAAGCGGCGCGGGAAGCAGGCTGCAGCCAGCTTGCCCTGCTGCGCTGTGCCAGTGCCTATCCGGCGGTTTCGGAGCATATGAATCTGGCGGCAATGGCAGAGATGGAAAAGATTTTTGATGTCCCGGTGGGACTGTCGGATCATTCTATGGGCTCTGTAGGTGCGGTGGCTGCGGTGGCACTGGGCGGCAGTATTGTGGAAAAGCATTTCTGTCTGGACCGGAAAATCAAAAATCCGGATGCTTCGTTTTCTATGGAACCAGAAGAATTTGCGGCGATGGTCAGGGATGTGCGGGCGGCCAAACGGGCTGTGGGCAGTGTCAGCTTTGGCGCTACGGAAGGCGAACAGGGGAGTCTGGCGTTTCGCAGGTCCGTGTTCGTGGTGCAGGACATCCGGGCAGGGGAAACGCTGACGGAGGAAAATATCCGCGTGATCCGTCCTTCCGACGGGCTGGCGCCCAAATACTATGAAACGGTGCTGGGCAGAGAAGCGGCAGTGGATTTAAAGCGGGGCACGCCGCTGCAGATGGATATGGTACGGGAAAACGGAGAGACACAATGAAGGATACAAACAGAAACAGGCTGCATTTGCGGCGGGCAGGCGCGGCGGACGGAGAGTTGTTGTTTTCCTGGGCCAATGATATTGATGTCAGACGGAATGCCTTTTCTCAGAAAGAAATCGGCTGGGAGGAGCATGTGCAGTGGCTGAAGGGGAAGCTGGCAGATGAGAGTTGTCTGATTTATATTGGGTATATCTATATGACAGATATGTCGGAAAAGTGCATCGGACAGGTACGGATGGATCTGGAGGACGGCAGGGCGGAGATTGATTATTCTGTTGTATCTGCGATGCGGGGACAGGGATATGGCACCTGTCTTTTGGAACAGGGAATGGAACGGGCACAGGAAGAACTGTCCGGTGCAGGGCAGAGTATCCGGACATTTGTGGGCAGGGTTAAAAAGAGCAATCCGGCTTCCGCCCGCGTGTTTGAAAAATGCGGTTTCCGGAAAATGGAGGAGGAAGGCTGTCTGGTCTATGAAAAAGCAGGCGGGGATGTAATCAGGGAACGTCCGGCCGTCCTGATCTGTACACAAAAATCCTGGAATACAGAACTGGCGCTTCAGATGAAAGACAAATATGACAGAGAATATGACATAAGCGTCATTACAAAAAAGGAAGAGTTGACTGTGGAGCGGGTAGAGGCGCTGGCCCCTGTGTATGTATTTTTTCCCCACTGGTCTTATCTGATACCGGAAAGTATCTACGGCCGTTTTCCCTGTGTGGTGTTCCATATGACGGATCTGCCTTATGGCAGGGGAGGCAGTCCACTGCAAAACCTGATCGTAAGAGGGCATACCCATACCAGACTGTCCGCTATCCGGGTGGACGCGGGGCTGGATACCGGTGATGTGTATCTGAAAGAGGATCTTTCACTGACAGGAACAGCGGAAGAGATATTGCGGCGGGCTTCCGGGATTATTTTTTCGAAGATGATCCCGTATCTGCTGGAACACAGACCGGCCCCGGTGCCTCAGAGCGGGGAAGCGGTGATATTCAAACGCAGAAAGCCAGAGGACGGACGGCTTTTGCCGCAGATGGATGAGAAAACCATCTATGATTACATCCGTATGCTGGATGGAGAAGGGTATCCCAATGCTTTTATCAGTCTGGGGGATTACACACTGCGGTTTTACGGAGCGGATTTTCAGGACGGCAGAGTGACGGCGCAGGTAAGGTTTGAGAAAAGGACGGACAGGGAATGAATGTTTTGATTGTGGCAGCTCATCCGGACGATGAGATATTGGGAGTGGGCGGAACAGCCGCCAGGCATGCACAGTGCGGTGACAGTGTGTATGCCCTGATACTGGGAGAGGGACAGACTTCCCGGTTTGAAAAAAGAGAGGATGCGGGGGCGGAGCTTGTAGACCGGCTTCACGGCGATACGAGAAAGGCGGCTGCCATACTGGGTATCCGGGAAGTGTTTTTTGAAAATTTTGCCGACAATCGGTTTGACAGTGTGGATCTGCTGGAGCTGGTCAAAGCGGTTGAGAAAAAGATCAGTGCTCTCGCGCCTGCTGTGGTCTACACCCATCATGGCGGCGATCTGAATGTGGATCATATGCTCACCTACCGGGCGGTGCTGACGGCCACCCGGCCCATGGAAGGGCAGCCGGTACGGGAGCTTTATGCATTTGAGACCGTTTCCTCCACAGAATGGAACTTTGCTTACGGGGACGCTCAGTTTGCACCCAATGTGTTCGTTGAGCTGACAAAGGAGCAGTTTGAAAAAAAACTGACTGCCATGCAGGCTTATGAAACGGAGCTGTGTACCTTTCCCCATCCCCGTTCCCTGGAAATGCTGAGAGCGGCGGCCGCCAGATGGGGCGGCGTGACCGGCGCCCATTATGCGGAAGCCTTCGAAGCAGTCAGGATTTTGCGGCCATAAAAGAGCGGTAAACGGAGGTGTGACATGCGTGTCATAATACGGGCGGACGGCAATCAGGAGATTGGGATGGGGCATATCATGCGGTGCCTTTCCATAGCGGATGCGCTGCAGGCCAAAGGGGCAGAAGCGGTCTTTGTTACAGCGGACAGGGAGAGTCTGGCACTGCTGAGGGGAAGAGGGTATGAACCGTTTGTGCTGGAGTGTTCTTATCGGGAAATGGAGTCAGAACTTGGCCGGTTTGGCCGGTATTTCAGACAGCATCCGGCAGAGCTGATCCTGGTGGACAGCTATTGTATCACCCGCCGTTATATGGAAACCGTCGGGAGCTGGGCCAGGACTGCCTGGATGGATGATCTGGGAGAGCCGGTATATCCGACGGATGTGCTGATTGATTATAATATTTATGGGAAAGAGCTGCCCTATAAGACTGCTTACCGGCAGGCAGGGCTCCGGCTCCCTGAGCGGAGTCTGCTGGGCTGTGAATATGCGCCGCTGCGGGCACAGTTTGCAGAAGGGAGACACAGCCGTATCCGGGAGAGCGTTTCGGATGTGCTGATTACCACCGGAGGCGGGGATGCGGCCAATGTGGCAGGAGAGCTGTGCCGCAGACTGGCCGCAGAGATCGGACAGGGCAGGCACCGGGACGTCCGGTATCATGTGGTATGCGGCCCCTTTTCCCGTCAGAGGGAGATGCTGAAGCAGTTTGCCGGGGAAAATCCTGCGTTTCGGATTCATGAAAATGTAACGGATATGCGCGGACTGATGGAAGAATGTGACATTGCTGTCAGTGCGGCAGGCTCCACGATGTATGAGCTGTGCAGTATGAGGCTCCCGACAGTCTGTTTTACGTTTGCGGAAAACCAGCTGCGCATGGCGGCCTGTTTTGATGCGTTGACCGAAATCCGGTATGCGGGCAATGTTATGGAAGAGAGAGAGGCGGTAATGGGCCGGCTGCTGGAACAGATATTCCGGCTGGAGCAGGATGGAGCGCTGCGGGAGCGGATCCGCAGGCAGATGGAAGGGCTGACCGACGGCAGAGGCGCCGGGAGACTGGCACGGGCACTGCTGGCTGAAGCAGGGCAGGGACAGAGCCGGGGCAGCGAAGGATAGAAGGATGAAAAAAAGAGAGGCAAAGTTTGAGCTGCTGCGGATCGTGGCCATGCTTATGATTATTACCCTGCATTATCTGGATAAGGGCGGTATCCTGCCAAAGCCGGGAGCGGAATTTTCTTCCGCCGGTTACCTGGCCTGGCTGCTGGAGGCGTTTTGTGTGCCTGCGGTCAATGTATATGTGCTGATCAGCGCTTATTTTCTGGCGGGAAGTGACTACAGACCAATGAAAACGGCTAAACTCTGGATAGAAGTATTTTTTTATTCTGCCGGACTGGCGGCGCTGGCGCTGGCAACCGGTATTGTTTCTGTGGCGGAAACAGACAAATACCGGCTGCTCCAGTATCTGTTTCCGGTGGTGGAAGAACATTATTGGTTTGTGACGGCCTATGTATTGATGTACCTGTTGGCGCCGCTGATGAATGAAACGCTGCGGGTACTTTCCAAAAGGACACTGGAGCAGGGGATCGGTCTGCTTTTGCTGTTTTTGTCTCTCAGCAGCAGCATCCTTCCGGTAAAACTACCCATTGACCGGATGGGATATGACGCGCTTTGGTTTCTTTGCCTGTATCTGACCGGGGCTTATCTGCGGTATCATACAGCGCTGGATGAGGATCTGCCCGGCGTATGCCTCCGGGGGTTTGCCGGCTATGGGGTCTGTAGTCTGCTGATAGCAGGCAGTCTGGCGGCCCTGCATGTCTTTTATCAGAAAACGGGAAGCCTGGAAGGATTTATTAACAGGCAGTACCAGTACAACAGTATCCTTTGTCTGGCGGCTTCCGTATTTCTGTTTACGGCGTTTGCCGGTCTGAGGCCGGGAAGGACGGAAGGAAAAGGAGCGGAACTGATCCGCAGGATCGCTTCTGCATCTTTTGGCGTCTATCTGATTCACGAACACCTTGCGCTGCGTTATCTGTGGCCGCAGTGGCTGGGTACCCAGAACTTTGCGGACACGCCTGCGTTTTTGCTGCACTGGCTTTTTTCTGTTTTGGCGGTGTATGGGGTCTGTATGCTGATCGACCTGATCAGGCAGGCATTGTTTTGGGGAATCGGCAGGATCGGAAAGAGCGTTCTGTCAGGATATTTACAAACGCAAAGGAAATGATGGAAATGACGACACTGGGAAAACTATTAAACTCCGGCCATAAATACAGTGGATATGGTTGTATTCCCAAAGCGGTCTGCCCGCTTATATTGCTTTTGCTGCCGCTGCGGCATATCACACAGGGAATCGACATCAGTGATACCGGTTATAATCTGGCCTGCTTCCGGTGGTTCGGAGAGCTGGACGGCATGTGGGTCTATGTAACCTATCTGGCCAACTGTGTGGGGCATCTGTTTACGAAGCTGCCGTTTGGCCATACCATGCTGGGTATGAACCTGTACTGTTCTCTGGTGGTCAGCGCAATCGCACTGTGCGCCTGGTATTTTCTGAAAAACAGACTGCCCTGGGGGTATGTACTGGCAGGAGAGATATTGGCGATTTTGCTGTGCTGGTGTCCCCATGTGATATTGTACAACTATCTTACCTATCTGGGACTGACTGTAGGGACGATTCTTTTATACCAGGGCATCAGAACAGGAAAAAAGCTGTATTATATACTGGCAGGCCTGGTGTTGGGCCTGGGGGTGGGTGTCCGGTTTTCCAATCTGACCCATATGGCGCTGATTGTGGGACTCTGGTATGACGGTTTTCTGCAGAAGCGGAGCTGGAAAGCGGTGGCTGTCGATACGCTCTGGTGTATACTGGGCTATGGGGCGGGTGCAGCCGCATTTCTGCTGATGATACAGGCCCAATATGGCCTGTCAGGCTATTTTACCATGCTGTTCGGGCTGCGGGCCATGTCCGGCAGCGCCAGCGGTTATTCTACCGGAGAAATGATAGCCGGGGCTTTCATTGATTACGGGGGCAGTATGAAATGGGGGATTCTCTTTATCCTGTATGCCCTGGCCGGGACGGTTTTGTTCCGGATACGGAAGGGAGATTGGGAAAAGAGCAAGAAGGTGCTGTTTGTACTGGGTTTTCTGGCGCTCCTTCGGCTGGTATATGGACGCGGTATGTTCGGATTTGATTATCATACGTATTTTTCTATTTTCTGGTGGGTCAGCCTGTTCAATACGGCGGCGCTTCTGTGCAATGTACTGGCCCTCGTGCGTAAGGATACCGGTCAGGAGGAAAAACTGCTGGCCATGCTGATGGTAATCAGCATATTGATATTACCGCTGGGCAGCAATAACCGCTCCTATCCGGTGATCAATGATCTGTTTCTGATCGGTCCGGTTACACTGTATTTTCTGCATAAATTTCTGCCCCGCAGCTTTCCGGTGAGAGCGGTCTGCGGCGGATGTCTGCTGACGCTGGCAGTACAGAGCGCCGGATTCGGATGGGTCTTTATTTTTCGGGACGGCAGCTTTGCAGAAAAAAGGAATACAAAAGTGGAAAATAATGGTATACTAAAAGGAATGTATACCACACAGTCCAATGCTGCGGCGCTGGAAGAGATTATCGGTTTCTGGGAAAAGTCGGGACTGGAGGATACGCCTGTTATTTTGTACGGCGATGTACCGGGGCTTTCTTATCTGTTGGATGTGCCCGCCGCTATCACTACCACCTGGGCGAATCTGGAATCCTACAATATGACTTTTTGGGAACAGGATTTTGCCCGTGTGCAGGCGCAGATCGATACGGTCAGACCTGTGGTGGTCATTGGCAATGACTATGTACCTGTGGATGAAAAGGCAGATCTGCTGCAGGCTTTTATGGACAGGAACGGTTATCGGAAACTGTTTGAAAATGAAAAAGTGACAATATACCATGAATAGGAGTAAAGGAGAAGCAGAATGATTGTATTTAATGTACCTCCGTATACGGGAAGAGAACTACAGTATATCAGTCAGGCGGTGGAACAGCAGAAAATCTGCGGTGACGGGGAGTTTACAAGACGGTGTAATAGCTGGATCGAGGAACGCACCGGCACGAAAAAATGTTTGCTGACCACGTCCTGCACGCATGCCACAGAGCTGGCGGCGCTGCTTTCAAAGGTGGGGCCGGGAGACGAAGTCATTATGCCTTCTTATACTTTTGTTTCCACGGCGGATGCTTTTGTACTGCGGGGAGCGGTGCCGGTGTTTGTGGATATCCGTCCGGATACTATGAATATAGATGAAACACTGATTGAGGATGCCGTCACGGAAAGGACAAAAGCCATTGTCCCGGTACATTATGCAGGCGTGGCCTGTGAAATGGATGTCATCATGGAGATTGCCCGCCGCCATGGCCTGTTTGTAATCGAAGATGCGGCGCAGGGAATTATGTCAACTTATAAAGGAGAGGCACTGGGAACCATCGGTGATTTCGGCGCATTCAGTTTTCATGAAACGAAAAATTACAGTATGGGAGAAGGCGGCGCCCTGCTGATCCGGGATACCCGTTATGTGGAAGAGGCGGAAATACTGCGGGAGAAGGGCACCAATCGGAGCAAATTTTTCCGGGGACAGATCGACAAATATACCTGGGTCAATTATGGGTCCTCTTATCTGCCCAGTGATATGAATGCGGCATATCTGTGGGCACAGCTTGAAATGGCAGATGCGATTAACAATCACAGGCTGGCTTTGTGGGATCAGTATTATGAGGAGCTGCTGCCGTTGCAGGAGAAGGGGCTGCTGGAGCTGCCCACAGTGCCGGAGGGGTGCGTGCACAATGCCCATATGTTTTATATCAAAGCGAAGGATCTGAAGGAACGGACGGCGCTGCTGGCCTTTTTAAAGGAGCATGATATTTTGTCCGTATTTCATTATATCCCGCTGCATACGGCGCCTGCCGGACTGAAATTCGGCAGATTTCACGGAAAGGATGTGTACACCACCAGGGAAAGTGAACGGCTTTGCCGGCTTCCCATGTTTTATAAGCTGACTGCAGAGGAAGTTTCCTATATTACAGGAAAAGTGAAGGAGTTTTACCACGTATGAGATTTGCCGGGATGCAGGAGGGGGACAGAAGGAAGGATGCGGTGACGGCGGGGCTGTTTGTGATCGGCGTCTGGCTGCTTCTGTCTGTGTTTTTTGATTTTTATTATGATCTGAACGACGATACGGCCATGAAGGATATTTTGTCCGGTACCTATACCGGAAGGCCGGACGGACATAATATACAGATGCTCTATCCCCTGGGCTGGTGCATTGCTCTTTGTTACCGGCTGCTGCCGGCAGTTCCCTGGTACGGCATATTTTTGTGTATCTGCCAGTTCGGGGCTGTATGGACGGCGGTTTCCCGTATCCTTTGTCATGTAAAAAAGCAGGAAAAAAAAACGGCGGCGGCGCTTTTGCTTACCGCCGGGATTGTAGGGGCGTTTTTATATGAATTTGTATTTGTACAGTATACGGTAACGGCCGGGCTGTTGGTCTGCGGGGCACTGGTCCGGCTGCTGGCAGGGCCGGGGGCAGAGGAGGCCGGATTTTTCCGGTTCCAGGCCGGTACGGCGGCGCTGGTCTGTCTGGCATTTTTTCTGCGGACTGAAATGACTTTGCTGCTGTGTCCGTTTCTGGGGCTGGCAGTACTGTTCCGGCTTGGCCTGACAGAGACAGGGAGCGGAAATGAAAATATAAACAATAAGCCGGGGAATGGTTCTGTTACGATAGAAGGCACTGCCGACAGACGCCGCCGTTTTACGGGATATGCGGGCTTTTTTCTGGGGACGGCGCTGCTGATGGGGCTTGGTCTGGCGGCAGATCATATGGCATCATTC
>VSOB01000089.1 GCA_009774625.1 Lachnospiraceae bacterium | reverse complement strand
GCATTTATCCTGTATGCGGCAGCTTATCTTGCCTTGGGGATAGCGGCCATGCTGATTTCCGTGTTTATCAGAAAGAAAACGCGGAAGTAACCTGACAAAGCAGGGCAGGCATCTTCGGCGTTCTGACAGATTGGGGAACTTTATAACAAGAATGGGAAGGAGTGTAAGATGTTTGATTTTATCATTGAGATGATTGCAGAAATCTTTGTCGATTTGTGGGTAAACAAAGTGATAAACCGAAAGAAAAAGTAATATTGATTCTGAACATGTAAGTCAGTAGGTGGTATAAGATGGAAAATAAAATGGAGCGAATCAATGCATTACTGGAGAAGCCATGTTTTATTATGGATTATCTTCCGGAGCAGGTAAAAGCGGACAATGGTGGGCGTTTTTTGATGTAGAGTATTATCTGCTGAACAGCGATAAACATACAGGGCTGAAAGACAGGTTTGTTGCCATTATTTTAAAACTGATGTGCTATTATCATGTATTTATTCTGTGGAATGAATGGGTTGACCTGCCTTCACCGAAAATGATAGAAGAAGCAGTCTGTGAAATTATGGGGAACCATTTGGGTACGTTGAATGTCTTGTTTGTGGAGGAAGATGCGTTGCTGGTTTTTGATTGGGACTGCTTAAATCTGTCAGTGTATAACCCATCAGATAAAACGCAGTCCATTATGGAGAAAATAGCGCTTTCAGAAGGTTTGTTCTGGAGGAAGGCAGAGGTATGATATGGGAAAGGGAGCGGGCGGCATATCTATTATAGGCGGGGCGGACGGGCCGACAAGTATTTTTATCGCCGGAAAAGGCGGTAAGGTGAAGATGAAAACACGCATACAGAATTATTTCCGCAAATTAAAAAGGAACAGGATAAAAAAACGGATAACCGCCAATCCCCATACGCTGGAGGAAGTCGTGGAACTGCTGAAACGGGAATACGGCGCTAAGGAGGTTTCGCAGCAGTCCTATAATTACCTTGAGCAGAGAAAGTGCTTAAAGGCATCCCTTGTAATGCGCCACCGCCCGGATTTGCTTGGGGAAATGGTGGATTTGAAACCGCCCGTAGGGGAGGATGTGAAGGCCTTAAAAGCATTTTGGGAGCGGGTACAGGAGCGGGAGAAGATGGCAGCGGAAATTGCAGATGATATCTTGGCAGGTAATAGACGGCTCATTCAGCTCTGGGGACAAGAAAACCATGAAGGAGTTGAAGACGCTGTTCAGGGAAATATATCTGTATTACGGAGTCACCGCCGAAGATATAAAAAATGAGACGGAGAGATATAAGTCACTTTTAGCAACATTATGTTTATAAATGGTTACTTTCCGGCAGATCAGTGAGAGGGAGTGAAGGACGGTATGGAATTTGGGCGGGAAGGTTAACAGGTATATTTGCATGGAGGCAATGAACTGCTCGGACTTTTTACAAGGGAGCAGGAGTGGCTCTGAACGACAGAGGGGCTGACAAAAATAATGGAGGAGATTAAGAAAATGAATGTAAATGGAATAGGAGCGGGATAGCCGGTAGCAGGAAAAGGAAATCCGCCGCCTGAAAGAGGAAAACGAATTTCCCGAAGAGGCAAGCGCTTTTTTCGCAGCCAGCCGTCGGAAGTCAGCAAGGTTTGACGTACTCTTGACAAATGAGTTTATATGTATATAATGTACTTATGCAACAAGTACAATAAGTAATAGAAACAAAGGAAGGGACTCTGTGGAAATTATTATAAGCAGCAATACGAGCAAACCGATTTATGAGCAGATCACTTCGCAGATAAAGGCCATGATTATGAGCGGTGAATTACAGACCGGCGATCCGATCCCCTCCATGCGGTCATTGGCCAAATCCATTCATGTCAGTGTGATCACTGTCCAGAAAGCATATGAGGATCTGCAAAGGGATGGTTTTATTGAAACAACAGTGGGGCGGGGCAGTTTTGTATCGGCACAGAACAAAGATTTTTATCAGGAAGAACAACAACGGCTGGCAGAGGAACATTTGCAGGAAGCAGCCGACATCGGCCGGTCAGCCGGGGTGGCATTGCCTAAATTAATTGAGCTTTTAACAATGTTTTATCAGGAGGAGGACTAAACTGTGGATGCTGTATTACAGGTGGAAAATCTGACGAAGCAATATAGCGGGTTTCGATTGGAGCAGGTTTCTTTTTCGATTCCAAAGGGTACCATTATGGGGCTGATCGGTGAAAACGGAGCAGGAAAGAGCACAACGATCAAAGCCATACTGGGGCTTATCCATAAGGACGGAGGCAAAGTTCGGTTTTGGGGAGGAGAATCGGGTTTGTCAAAACATCAAAAAGAAAAGATTGGTGTTGTATTTGACGAGATGGGTTTCTATGAAACATTAACGCCTGCAAAAGTGGGCAGTATTTCCAAAGCGGCCTACAGACAATGGGATGGGACTTTGTATCTGAGCTATTTAAACCGCTTTGCGCTTCCTCTGGAAAAGGAAATCAAAACATTCTCCAGAGGAATGAAAAGGAAATTGAGTATTGCCACAGCGCTTTCCCATCATCCTGATTTGCTGATTCTGGATGAAGCCACCAGCGGACTTGACCCGGTTATGCGAGACGATATGCTGGATGTATTTCTGGAATTTGTGCAGGACGAAAACCATTCTGTCTTGATGTCCTCTCATATTACGACGGATCTGGAGAAAATTGCAGATTATATTACGCTGATGCATCAGGGGAAAGTACTTTTCTGCAAAACAAAAGACGAACTGCGCTACCGGTATGGAATCATCCGCTGCGGTGCTGCGGTTTTTGACAGGATAGAAAAAGAGGAAATACTTGCCTGCCGCAAAGACGATTATCAATGGAATGTACTGGTGGCAGACAAAGAAAAGGCCAGAAGGAAATATAAAACGGCAGTGGTGGATGACGCCACAATAGATGATATTCTGCTTCTGCATGTGAAAGGGGAGAAAACAAAATGAAAAGTTTTATTTTAAAAGATTTATACAACATCAGCCGCAATGCCAGATCCATGCTGTTTATTCTTGTGGTATTTGCCGTTTTTCTGGTCCCTGCCTCCGGAGTGGCAGACTATATCTTTGTCTGCGCGATTTTGTGCAGTATGATGATCGTAACCACCTTTTCCTTTGACGACTCTTCAAAATGGACGCAGTATGCCATGATCATGCCTGTTTCCAGAAAAGATCTGGTTGCCGGGAAATTTGTGGTACTGGCAATCTTCTGTACAGTGGGGAATGTGCTGGGATTGGCACTTGGTACAGTCAGCGGTCTAATTACGAATAAAATCACATTTGCTCCTGCCAAAGTCGGGGAACTGCTGGTTTTTACATTGACAGCAGGGGCAGTCTCTCTTGTCTTTGGCGGAATGTCCATTCCTCTTGTACTGCGGTTTGGAGCAGAAAAGGGACGTGTGCTGATGCTGGTATCGTTTCTGATTCCTTCTGCAATTTGTTTTGGTGTATACCGGCTGCTTGTCATGGCAGGCGTTGAACTGACAGACCGGCTTATATCTGTGCTGCTGTGCTGTTCTCCTGTGATTGCATTGATCTGGTGCTATGGAATGTATCGGATCAGCTGTCTGATCTTCTCAAAACAGGAACTTTGACGGTTATTGGATGAGCTTGCTGAACATGACGGCCTGCTCTTTCAGTGTTTTTTGTCAGATATAGTATGGCACAGAGGGAATACAGATAAAAGCAGGCGTCAATAAATTATAGGCATGGGGATTATAAGGACAGGAAGAAACGGTTTTTCCTGATATGGTTTTATGATATAATAAGGAAGCGCACTGATGTGCGCGCAGGTCAGAGAATATCACAGAATAAACCAACACAGGAAGGGAGCAGAGCAGGGCATGGAGGGGACTGATAAAAAGCAGCAGCGTCTGGCGTATGTGGCCCGCCGTTATTATCTGGATCATCAGAAACAGAGTGATATTGCAAAAGAAATGGGGGTTTCCCGTCCTATGGTCAGCCGTATGCTGTCTGAAGCCAGAGCGCTGGGAGTGGTGGAGATTACGGTTCATGAGCCGGACAGTCAGGTGGCAGGGCTTTTTAGCAGGTTTTGCCGGATGTATGCTCTTAAGGGCGGCCGGGCGATAGAGGAGGCCGGAAGCGACCGGCTGACCAACCGGCGTCTGTCCCAGGGAGCGGCGGAGCTTTTGCAGGATCTGAAAACCTGCCGTCTCGGAGTGGGATGGGGATATTTTGTGGGACAGCTTGTCGGCTGGCTGGAAGAGAATCCTCAGCCAGAAAGCAGTGTACAGGAGATCTGCCCGCTGGTGGGAAACGCCGGTTTTCCGATCCGCAATTATCATTCCAATGAAAATGTGCGCCTTCTGGCACAGTATCTGGGGGCCAGCCCCCATTTTCTCTATCTGCCTGCTCTGCCGGAGAGTCTGGATGAGAAACAGATATTGTGTTCCACAGAATTGTATCATCAGATCTGCAAAGTGTGGGAACAGATGGATACGGCGCTGGTTAATATCAGCAATTATCCTTCCACGCCGGATTTTGCTTCTGTGGCCCGCTATGGGAACCGCCTTCAGGAACAACGCGCCTGCGGCCGTCTGCTGGCGTATTATTATAATGAGAAAGGAAGTATAATCTGTTCGGAACAGGATTTTGCCATTCAGATTCCCCGGGAGGTTTTAAAACGCTGCGCCAATGTAGTGGGAGTATGCTCTGCCAACACCAGTGTACGTGCGCTGCGGGGCGCTTTGTACAGTGGGTGTTTTACGCATATCGTGGCCCGGAATGGTCTGATACAGGAGCTTTTGGAAGAAGCGTAAAGGAAAAGTAACATATGTAACTGCATTGCATAGGAGGGATTGCAATGCAGTTATTTTTTGTGCATTAATTATAAAAAATGGAAAAACAAGAATCTATTTTTGTACAAATATAGGAATTGATATTGACATTTGTAACATAATCGCTATAATAAAAGATATCTATTGAACTTTTGTGCAATCCTATCGTATGTGAATAGGATTCGGTATAGGGAGGGATGCATCATGATTCTGAACCGGGAGGCGGTTGCCGCTATGCTGCTTGGCGCTGCGCGGCTGCTGTCAGAGCATTCAGACCGGCTCTGTGAGATCGATTCCCGCTTTGGAGACGGAGATCACGGTATTACGATGAACAAGATCGCCCGGCTGATTACAGGGCAGGTACCACAGTGGGGAGACCGTTCCATACCGGCTTTTCTGGAGGATTTGGGAATGGCGGCTATGGAAGTCCGGGGCGGTTCTGCAGGCCCGTTGTACGGTGCATTGATCAGCGGTCTGGGTGTACTGCTGGAAGAGGACGAAAACGAACTGGATGAAGGCGGCCTGCGCCGTATGTTTGCAGGCATTTTGCAGGAACTGGGGGATATTACCACGGCAAAAGTGGGAGACAAGACCATGATGGATGCACTGATTCCTGCAGTGGAGGCAGCGCAGTCTGCAGAGGGAGACATCCGGGCGATTCTGACAGCAGCGGCGGACGCCGCGCAGGCAGGTGCAAAAGCCAGTGAAGACTTTGTGGCTAAGTTCGGACGTGCACGCAGCTATAAGGAACAGACCATCGGTACGCCTGATGCAGGTGCGGTATCTGCGTCGCTGTTTATCCGGGGACTGGCGGAAGGTGCAGGCGCGTTATAAGATTTGCCGTTGTAAAAGAGTTTCGGAATAAGGAGGGCATGTCCAATGAAAATGAAAAAGTTTATCAACAACCCGGAAAATCTGACCACGGAGGCGCTGGATGGTCTGGCGGCAGCCAACCGGGATATCCTGTACCGGGGTGAAGATAATATGATCATCAGCCGGGGGCTGGAGAACGCTGACCGGGTGACGATTGTGACACAGGGCGGCTCCGGCCATGAGCCTGCTATCTCCGGTTTTGTGGGAGAGGGTATGGTGGATATTTCGGTCGTAGGAGATGTCTTTGCAGCGCCCGGCCCGCAGGCATGTGTGGACGCGATTAAGATGGCGGACAAAGGAAAAGGGGTTCTGTATATTGTCCTGAATCATGCAGGGGATATGCTGACCGGTAATCTGACGATGAAGCAGTGTAAGAAGCAGGGACTGCATGTGATAAAAGTAGTGACACAGGAGGATGTATCCAATGCACCCTGTGAGAATGCGGATGACCGCCGCGGACTGGTAGGATGTATTCCGGCCTATAAGATTGCAGGCGCAGCCGCGGCCGAGGGCAGGAGTCTGGAGGAGGTTGCCGCAGTGACACAGCGTTTTGCCGACAATATGGCTACCCTGGCAGTGGCTGTAAGGGGCGCTACCCATCCTTCCACCGGCGCGGCGCTGGCCGATCTGGGCGAAGAGGATATGGAGATCGGCATGGGGCAGCACGGGGAAGGCGGCGGCGGGCGCCAGCCTATGAAATCTGCGGATGAAACAGCGGAAATTATGGTGAATGCACTGGTAAAAGATATCGGGATTGAACCGGGAGAGAAGGTTATGCTCATCATCAACGGCTCCGGTGCGACCACATTGATGGAACAGTTGATTATTTACCGCCGCTGTGAAGAAATATTGAAAGAACAGGATATAGAGATTGTAGCCAATTATGTGGGCGAGCTTTTGACGGTACAGGAACAGGCCGGTTTCCAGATGTTTATGGCGCGTATGGATGAGGAACTTCTGCGTCTGTGGAATGCACCCTGCCATACACCGTATCTGACCAAACTATAAAGGAGGCAATGGAATGTCTGCGGAATATATGCACATCGGTATCCCGATCACAAACAAAAAACCAGGTATGACCTACAATGAAGGGGCAAAATTCTGGGTCAGCAATGTGGATGATTATGACTACAAAATAGAATATCTGAAATTTGAGGAAGGCACACCGTTTCCGGAGGTGCTTCACCGCAATCCTCATGTTGCCTATAAAGTGGACAATCTGGAACATTACATAGAGGATGCGGACAGCGTGATCTGCGGCCCGATGGATTCCGGCAGCGGCAAAGCTAGACTTGCTTTTGTCTGGAAAGACGGCGCAGTGCTGGAACTGTATGAAGAAAAATAAACAAAGGAAGGAGAAAGCCTTCCGGATGGCATGGAGCCGGAAATCGAAACAGAAGAATGCAGAAAATTGTTGGGGCGGTCTTGTGCCGCCCTGTGCTTTCTGTTGAAATACATTATGGGGTACTGCCATAACGGTAGGCGGCCAGTCCTTCTTTGCAGAGGGACTATCCCTCTGACAACGGGTAAAGCCGGGAAAGGAGGGATTGCTCATGAGTGACTATGAACTGCTGACGGTTGTTCTGATGATTCCCGGAATCATTGTATCGATTCTGATAGCGTACATAAACCACACAAAAAAGTGACCGCCCCGTCCAAAGGTAAGGTCACTTTCTTGTAAGTATCTTTCATTTGGGCTGACCGTCTATCGGCAGTATCCCTTTTGTGCCTTTATTGTAACAGATTCCCCTGCGGATGTCAAACGCCGGGGGCTTTTTCGGCTCCAAACAGTATTGGGACGTTCAGGATGAAAGCGTTCATTCAGGATACTTTGAAGTTCTATTTACTGACCGTCCATTCGGAGATGCTTTCACAGCTTCCCGGCGTTTTTCTGTGTCAGAGGGCGCATGTTTCAGCCACTTAGTCAGCGTGCTGCAGCCTGTGCCAGGATTTTCTCAGTTTGACTTGTACTATTTATATTCTGGCATCATTCCACCTGGGCTGTTGTCAGGAATGCTCCGGATTTGCAAAGTACTGTTTCAGTATTTCCAGACTTTCCTCTCTGAGTACGCCGGCTGTCACCCGGGGACTGTAGGGAGAGTGGGCAAATACCATTTCACTGCATTTGCTGCCTTCTTCGTGAAAAATCTGATTCAGGTCCATATTGCTGGCAGCATATACCAGCCGTCCCGGTTGAGACCATACCATAGCGCCAGCGCCTTCTGTCTGCAATGGCCTGATGACAGAAGGTCTGACGCGTCTTTCTTTTTCACCCGGCGGCAAAAAGCCGCGGTTCCTGTTTACGACAATAGAAAATATGGCAGATGTATCTGCATCCGTGGGTAAGAGTGTGTTTCCCAGGTGATGCGGATGTGATAAAATAAAAAGTATCTTATTGTGAGCCACAGACGGACATCCGGCAAAAGCAGTCTGCTCAAAGCAGTCTGGCAAAAGCCGGGGGAACAGGGAAAGAAGGGGCATATATGGACAGAAATGACGGTTCCGGCA
>VSOB01000088.1 GCA_009774625.1 Lachnospiraceae bacterium | reverse complement strand
CCGTTTGGACATACGTCCTCATTGTTTGTGGGCAAGGGCGGCCCCCCCCCCCGCTCATCCGTATACCCGGCCGAAAGATACATGAACACACTGGACACTTTCTCGGCGATAGCCGCGAAGTCCTCGGAAGCGCTGGCTGATGTGTCGGGAACAGGAGTCAGACCGGGAATCGGCAGTTCCTTCATATAGCCTGCCATCTCGTCAGTCATGACAGGATCACAGACCAGAGGCGGCACTTGCGAGATCATTTCGATCTCCGCCGATCCTCCAAATACCTCCGCGGTCTTTTTGACGATTTCCTTCAGCCGTCTGACCAGCATCTCACGGCTGGCGCTGTCATTGGTGCGCAGAGTCCCCTGAAGGAGAAAGGTAAATATGGACGCCGATATTGATCGGGTCGATGGAACTGTGGGGATATGCGCCGTGGGCGCTCCGGCCATAGACCGTAATCCGGAAACCATCCACAGAGTACATCATGGTTTTGCCGCTGTCAGCAGCATGGCGGCATGGAAGTCATGACCGCAGGGGCGCGGCTCCAGGCCATATCCTCTCAACTGCTCCATGACGTAGGCCTGTGCTTTCGGCATATGCAGCCCCACATCCGCATTGCTGTGCAGCCAGCGGCAGTGGGTGACTGTTTCTTCACACAGTTCCAGTGCACGTTCATAAAAATCCATAAACATACCTCCTTAACTGACACTTATCATTAAGAAAAATGTGCCAGTAAATTGTAGCAAAAGGCGTTGGCGCCGTCAACAATGTTTACAGCTTGTGAAAGCCGCCGCCGCAGGTTACAATATTGATGAAATCATTATAGGATGTATTCGTTTGAATGGCCATCCGTATTTTTTGGAAAAGAGAGGAACAGAATATGATTTATACGATTACTTGCAATCCTTCCCTTGACTATATCGTATCGGTGGAGGATTTTGCGCTGGGCAAAACCAACCGGACCGCTTCGGAACAGATGCTTCCCGGAGGCAAGGGCATCAATGTCTCCACGGTATTGGGCAATCTGGGTGTGGAAAGCGTTGCGCTGGGCTTTTCTGCCGGTTTTGTAGGTGAGGAAATCAGGCGTCAGGCGCAAATGAGGGGTGTTCGTACTGATTTCATACATCTTGCATCAGGCAATTCCCGGATCAATCTGAAACTGAAAAATTATGACGGCACGGAAATCAACGGAATGGGGCCGGAGGCAGGGCCGGAAGATGTGAAAAAGCTCTATGCGCAAATCGACAGACTGCAGCCGGAAGATGTGCTGGTAATGGCGGGCAGCCTGCCCTCTGGCCTGCCTTCCGGATTTTATGGAGCGCTGATGGAACGGCTGGCGGGCAGAGGGGTTTTGTGCATTGTGGATACGGCCGGCAAGGAGCTTTTGGATGTGCTGAAGCGGAAGCCTTTTTTGATAAAGCCCAACCGGGACGAGCTGGGAGAGCTGTTTGGCGCTGTGATAGGCACCAGACAGGAAGCCATACCCTATGCCAGGAAACTGCAGGAAATGGGTGCGGTAAATGTGCTGGTGTCCCTGGGAGGCGAGGGCGCCGTGCTGGCAGGCGGGGACGGAGCGGTCTATGAAAGTCCGGCGCCGTCGGGAAGGCTGGTCAATGCGGTGGGGGCCGGAGACTCCATGGTGGCCGGATTTCTGGCCGGATGGCTTTCCCGGCAGGACTGTGGCCATGCTTTTTACATGGGACTGGCAGCCGGGAGCGCCAGCGCTTTTTCGGAAAATCTTGCGGAAAAAAAGGCGGTGGACCTTTTGTATCAAACATTGAGGAAGAGAATCTGATGGTATAATTTTGGGGAAAGAACTAAAGTCTCACATAAAATAACCGATACACATAGTGAGAAAACAATTACGCAAGTAATCCACGGAAGGAGGAGTTTTATGCGTATTGAGACTTATACACAGGTACAGCAGCTTTACCAGACACAAAAGACGGTAAAGACAGACAAAGCAGCGAAAGGCAGTTTTTCGGACCATTTGCAGATTTCCAATACAGGAAAGGATATCCAGACAGCGAAACAGGCGATGGCCAATACACCTGATATCAGGGAAGACATTACAGCGCCTCTGAAAAGCGCGGTACAGAGCGGCACTTATCAGGTGAGCGAAGAAAGCCTGGCAGCAAAGCTCTTCCAAAAATACAAAGAAATGAGGTAATTCCGGTGGCGAGTCTGGTAGAAAACTTAATTTCTGTTTTGGAACAGGAAAATGCAGAATACGAAATTTTGCTGGAATTATCAAGAAAAAAAACACCTGTTATTGTGCAGGGCAATGTGGCGCAGTTACAGGAAATCACGGATGAAGAACAGAACATTATCGACAGGATCCATCTTCTGGAAGGCAAAAGGGAAGAGCATATCCGCGATATTGCCAATGTGATCAACAAGGATGTTGAAGAATTAAAACTGGAGAATCTGATTCAGATGTTTGAGAAAAGCCCGAAGGAGCAGAAAGCGCTTTCGGAGATTCACGACAAACTCCGCAGTACCCTTTCCCAGATGCAGGATGTCAATGCGCAGAACAGAGAACTGCTGATGGGGGCGCTGGAGATGGTGGAGTTTGATCTGAATCTTCTTCAGTCCATGAGAAGAGCGCCGGAAACCGCAAACTATAACAGGGGCGCCTACAATGCAGGAAGCATAATGGGCGTGGACAGAGGAAACTTCGACGCAAAGCAGTAAGTTGATAAAGGGGTGATATCATGTCGTTAATGGCAAATTTATTCGTAGGGCAGTCCGGGCTTCAGACAAGTCAGAATGCACTGAACACAACCGCACATAATATGTCCAATCTGGACACGGTAGGCTATACAAGGCAGCAGGTAATGCAGAGCGATATGTATTACAATACAATCGCCAGAGATCCTGCGGCCATTTCTCACAAACAAATCGGTCAGGGCGTCGTATATTCCAAAGTCAGACAGGTCAGGGATGTTTTCCTGGATCAGGCATACAGGAGAGAGTCGGGCAGGAGCGCGTACTATACCGCTTCTTATGAGACAATGTCCCAGGTGGAAACCATTCTCGGAGAGATGCATGGAGCCACCTTTAATACTTCTATGGACAATATACAGCGTGCCATTGATGAGCTTGCCAAGACACCCACGGATTCGGTGGTACAGGGGCTGGTGATCCAGCGTGCTTCCGCATTTCTGGAGAGCGCACAGGGAGTATATCAGGGACTGGTCGATTATCAGAATAATCTGAATCTGCAGGTCGAAGCCGATGTGAAAAAGATAAATGAATACGCAAAGCAGTTATTCACTCTGAATCAGCGGATCGTTAAGGTGGAGGCAGGCGGAAGAGAGACTGCCAATGACCTGCGGGATGCCAGAAATCAGATATTGGATGAGCTGGGGGCGATGGGAAGGATCAATTATAAGGAGGACTCCTTCGGCAATGTAACCGTCCAGTTTGAAGGCCATGACCTTGTTTCCCGTAATATGGTGTTTGAAATAGGGCTGGAACAGGACAATATCACCGGATTCTATACGCCGTTCTGGAAGATGGATGCACATTATACCGTAGACGGCAATGGGAATAAACATTATATTACAGAAGGGTGCGAAGTATTCAATCTGCGGACGACCATTTCCTCGGCGTCCAATACCGATATCGGCGGCACGAAAGCAAAGCTGCTGGCGAGAGGGAACAAACGTGCCAATTATACGGATCTTCTGGATGAAAATGCTTATGACAGAGATATTTCCCAGTCCATAGTGATGAATATGCAGGCTGAGTTTGACCAGTTGATTCATGCGGTTACCACCAAGATCAACGGCATTCTGGCGGAAGCGGCCGATCCGGGCACCGGATATCTGTGTGAAAAAGTGATGGTAAACGGCAGGGAGACTTATCAGCCGATCCAGATATTCCAGAAGAAAACATCGGAAGGATATACGTACAATACAAATACAGAGCAGTGGGAGTACAATCAGGAAGATGTGGGGGATTCGGAAAGTCTGTATACCACGATGAATATGGTAATCAATCCGGACTTGCTCAAAGAGCCTACCAAGCTGGGACTTCTGAAGCCGGATAAAAAAGAGGATTTTGAAACGGCAGCCAAGCTGGCGAAAGCGTTCCAGACAGAGGAGCTGAATCTGAATCCTAATGTCAGGATGAAAACCAATTTTGCGGATTATTATTCCGATCTGGTATCCCAGGTGGGCAATACCGGTCAGGTGCTTTATAAAATCTGTAAGACCCAGTCGGATACTGTGGAAGCCACCGATTATGCAAGAGAAGAGGTGGTGGGGGTTTCTTCCGATGAGGAAATGACCAATATGGTAAAGTTTCAGAACGCCTATAATGCAGCCAGCCGTTATATCAATGTGGTGAATGAGATGCTGGCGCATCTTCTGAACAGTCTTGCAAGCTGATGGGGAGTAAAGGAGGAAGGGTATGCCATCTACATTTTTTGGTTTAAATACAGCTTATTTGGGAATCACAGCGGCCAATGCCGGAATCAATACCACCGGCAATAATATTTCCAATGTCAACACAGAGGGATACAGCAGACAGCACACGATACAGCAGGCCAGTGAAGCGCTCCGTACCTTTACCAGTTACGGGTGCGCAGGCGCCGGTGTGGATGTACTGGCCATCGAACGGTACAGAAATGAATATTATGATGTAAAGTATTGGGAAAACAATACGAATATAGGGGAATATTCGGTCAAATCCTACTATATGAAGCAGATCGAGGCCTATTTCCGGGATGACGGAGATCTGGAAGAGGGAGAACTGAGAGGCTTTAATACACTTCTGGATGAAATGTATGCGGCGCTGGCAGATGTAAAGAAAGATTCGGGTACGGATGATCCCAGACGCGCTTTCCTGGGGACTGCAGAATCTCTGGCAGAGTATTTCAATACGATGGCAGGCAATCTGCAGGAGCTGCAGAAGGATGTGAATACAGAGATTCGTACCTGCGTGGATCAGATCAATTCTCTGGCACAGGAAATCGTCACCCTGAATAAACAGATCAATGTGATTGAGATAGGCGGCGGTACAGCCAACGAGCTGAGGGACCAGAGAGCGCTGCTGATCGACCAGCTTTCTGAGATCGTGGATGTGGAGGTGGAAGAGCAGCAGGTGACAGATCCCCACAATCCGGGCAGATATACCGGAGCCACCCGTTTTATCGTAAAGATCGCAGGCCGTCAAACCCTGCTGGACGATCAGATTTCCTATTCTCTGTCCTGCGAGGCCAGAGCCAGCTACGAAAAGGTAAACCAGTCCGATGCCGACGGACTGTATGATATTTACTGGTCTAACGGCAACCGGTTCAGTCTGAAAAATGCCAGTCTGGGCGGCAAACTGAAAGCGCTGGCACAGCTCCGTGACGGTAATAACGGAGAGAATTTCAGAGGCAGTGTCTCCATGGTGGATGTGAAACGGCAGCCTGACGGAGAGCGGCACAGCATCGTTACCATCGATGTGACTGCGGAATATTTAAAAGATATTAATAAATGTACCCTGCCGGACAACGGGGGCAAGATCATGCTGGGAAGCAAGGAATATTACTTTGATTCCTGGACGATGAATTACAATGCGGATACGGGCAAATATTCCTATGATTTTGTTTTAAGCAATCCGCCTAAAAATACAAATACCAGCACAGGCGGTCTGATCGGCAAGGATGCCACCATCGGGGACAGGGTGGAATACCAGGGGATCCCCTACTATATGGAGCAGATGAATGAGTGGATCCGGTGCTATTCCAGAGCCTTTAACGAGATCATCACCCAGGATGGTGCGATTGATAATTACGGCAATCCGGGACAGAATCTGTTCCGTGCGGATAAGGCAACGGATGATACACAGTGGAACTTTGATAAATACGCAGACGGCACACCGTCTTTCGGCAACCAGAAACTGGACGGCAGCTTTTCTTATTCCATTTCCACTTCGGACGACAGCTACTATTGGATGACGGCATTTAATTTTTCCGTATCGGATGAACTGCTGGATGATCCGGATAAGATGGCGACCCATACCGGCAATCAGGACGAGGAAAGCAAATACGATGTAGTGGATGAGTTGATCGATCTGAAAACCAACGTGGAAAAGATGAGCTTCCGCGGCAGTTCCGCCAGCCAGTTCCTGCAGTGTATTCTGTCGGATGTGGCCCTGAACACCCGGCGGGCCGATGATTTCTGTGATAATTATGAAAATATCGGGAAAAGCATCGAGACTCAGCGGCTTTCGGTACATGGTGTGGACGAGGACGAAGAGGCCGTCAATCTGGTAAAGTACCGGCATGCATATAATCTGGCCTGCAAGATGGTGCAGACTCTGACAGAAGTATATGACAGGCTGATTCTGCAGACCGGCGTATAATCAGCATAACAGGGGAGGACAAAACATGCGAATTACCACTAAAATCATACAAAATAATTCTCTTTCCAACCTCAATACCAATAAACTGATGGAGGACAAATACAACAACCAGATGGCCACCGGTAAGAAGATATTAAGACCTTCTGAGGATCCGGTGATTGCGATCCGTTCTCTGAGACTGCGGACCACACTGTCTGAGATCACCCAGTATCGGGATAAGAATGCAGAAGATGCGGACAGTTGGCTCTCCGTGACAGAAGACGCCATCACGACAGTGAATGATATCATAGAGGATATGCTGGAAGAGTGTAACACCGGTTCTGTGAAGTTCAAACAGTCTGCAGACAGAAAGACGATACTGGACAATTTAAAGCAGTTAAGGGATAAGATCTATGCCACCGGTGATGCGGACTATGCGGGCAGAGGCCTGTTTACCGGATATCGTACCAGTGTGAAGCTGCGGTTTCAGCAGGATGTAAAGCAGACCTATGAGATTAGGGAGAGCGTGGATAAGTCCGCGCTGGATGACATTACCTATATCAAGATGGACAAAGGCGCAGGGAATATCGGCGAGATCAATGCCGGCAATTATACCGATGCGGATTACTCGATAGCCGATACCGATATCAGCAAGGAAACAATTCACAGACTCAGACTTTCCTATGATAAGCTGGATAAGGATGTAAAACCGGTTATCAGTTATTACAAGGGGGATTCCGGCATTGCAGGGAACGGCCCGCTGAACATACCCGTGGTAACGGTATCCAAATATGGAACGGTTCTCAGTGATGCCAACGGCAATCCGGTAAATGATACTGTAACCACACCTCCGCCGGCTGAAGTGAAGGTGGATCCTTATCAGTATGCGCAGAACGTTTATAAAACAGATGCGGCAGGCAATCTGATCCAGGCAACGGAGCCGGGTACGGGCGCTCCCGTATTTGATGCAGACGGCAATCCGGTGTTCGAGAAAGAAGATGCCACCACACCATATGCTGTGTTTATTCCGGAAACCGGAGAACTGATCCTGAATGATGCGGCTTATAATACGCTGTCAGCCACCAGAGATTATACCAGAACAGAAGGTGTGGATGAAGGAAAAATCAATATTTCTTACAGTAAGACAGACTGGAGAAACGGAGATCTGCGTCCGGAGCATTATTTCGAGTGTGTGGAAGATCCGGACGGAAAGAATATTAAGCACAATCAGAGTGATGACCCCAATGACCAGGTAATTTCTTATGATGTGGGCTTTAATCAGGAACTGAGGGTGAATACACTGGCATCTGAGGTATATACCCATGCCATTGGCAGGGATGTGGACGATCTGATCGATACGCTGGAGCAGGTACAGGATGTGGAAGCGGCCATTGACGCCTTAAAGGGCGTGATTGAAGACACCAATACTTCTGATGCTGACAGGGAAATAGCAGAAAAGAGCCTGGCGGCTGCCAATAAGACGCTGACATTCCTGGAGCAGAAGCTGCAGGTATCCTTTGAACAGGGTATTACCAAAATGCAGAAGCATCAGAAAGGTGCCACACTGGCCCTGACATCTGTGGGAACCCGTTCCAAGAAGCTGGATCTGGTAATGGAGCGTCTTTCTTCCCAAAAGACCAGCTTTAAAGATCTTGTGAAAGACAATGAGCAGGTGGATACAGCCGAAGCAGCTACCAATCTGTCCACTGCCAAGCTGGCCTATGACGGAGCGTTGATGGCAACCGGTAAGATTACGGAAAACAGTCTGTTGAATTTTATCTGATAGCAATAAAAGGAGCGGCAAATGAAAATAAAGACCAAGATTTTCGGGGAAGTTGAGATCGATGGTGACAAAATCATCCGTTTTGAAAACGGTATCGTCGGCTTCCCTGATCTGAAAGAGTTTTCTCTGATGCATGATGCGGATCATATCGACGGAAGAGGGGTGAAATGGCTGCAGTCCCTGCAGGAACCGGCGTTTGCCATGCCGGTCCTGGATCCGCTTGTCATTATGCCGGATTACAATCCACAGGTGGAGGATGAGCTGCTAAAGCCCATCGGCAGTCTGGAGCCGGATCATATGCTTGTGCTTGTGACGCTGTCGGTGCCGTCTGATCTGAAAAAGATGAGCGTCAATCTGCGGGCGCCTATTGT
>VSOB01000087.1 GCA_009774625.1 Lachnospiraceae bacterium | reverse complement strand
TGTATAATCAATCAGCTCCGCCTTTTTTACCACATCCGTATACCACTGGGCAAAATCCGTCTCCATCGAGGTGATGGATTCCACTAATTTTTTTTCAGCCATTTTCAGGTTCCCTTTCTTTGGATTGGACTTGGGGCCTGCGCCCCCTTAAATCCGTTGTCATCGCAAGTAACTTTAACTTGTATTCTCATACAAAGCGAACAAAATGTCAATCGTTCTCGCAAAAAACATTCGTTTCCGCTCCGGCTTCCTCTTCCGAAGAAGCCCCCACTTTGCGATAAATTTCACGAATCACCAGAAAAGAAAACGGCCCCAGTGCAACACCGGACAGTCCATACAGTTTAATACCGCTGTAAATGGCAAGCAGAATCACCACCGGATAGATTCCCATTTTCCGGCCGATCAGCTTTGGCTCCAGAAATTCCCGCGCCAGAGCGCATATGCCATATAACAGCAGGATACCTGCACATTTCCACACTTTTCCCTGAATCAACTGCCATAAAGCCACCGGCACCAGTACAATGCCTGTTCCGATAAAAGGCAGGGCATCCAGAATACCGGCCAGGATACCGGTGGTCACACCATGACGGATTCCCAAAACCCAAAGTCCTGACGCGCACAGAACACTGATCACACATAAAATAATCGCCTGCGCCTTCAGATACTGCCACACCATCGTCCCGATCTCCCGGCTGATCTCCTCTGCGGCAAGAAACCAGCGGAACCGGCAAAGCTCTTCTCTGATTCCCCGAAAATCCTTTACAAACAGGACGGTTGCAATAAAAGTCATCACAAGAAAAGCAGTAATGGAGCAGACCGCCTTCACATACGAAACCGAATAATTCATCAGCCTCGGAAACGCTTTCCGTTTCATATCCGCCGTAAAACTGTCCACATGATTGAATATCATCGTTTCCATTGCATCCGCATCGATTCCCATGCTCCGCTCCATACCCCGGCAGCAGGAATGGATGAACCTGCAGAAACAGTCCTCATACACATCAATGTTTCTGGCCAGCATACTGATCTGACTGCATATCATCGTCATGGTATACCATAGCAGCGCCCCCAGCAGGCACAACGCCAACAGCGCAGTGATCGCCGCCAATATATTCTTATTGATATGCAGCTTATCCTCCAGTTTCTGCAGCAATGGCTGCATTACAGAGATCAGACAGACAGAAAGAAAAAAGGGCAGGACAAGCGTCAGCACATATTTCATAAACAGAAAAACCGCCGCCGCTGTCACAACCCCTGCTATGTATTTTTTGTTTTTTTCCCACCAGAACTGATTCACATCCATCACCTCTGGTTAGTATTCTGCAATTTTTGTTTTTTATGCTGCTTTGGATGCAAAAAAGCTCCCGTTCCTATATTATATAGGTCAATGACCGTGCCCATGTCCCGCATCATGCTTCTCCCATTCACCATCCGCATGGTGATGGGACGGCTCACCGTCTGTACCGCCTGACAGATTTTCGATCCTGCCCTGGATCTGACACATAGTAAGGGCCTGTACCTCCTCTGCCGTCACGTCCGGGTCCAGTGCCTGAAGCTCCAGGAAAACTCTGTATTTTCCAAATGACATACCACAGGCATGAGCAGCGGACACTTCTTCCCGGCTGGCGCAGGCACAATGCACATTCAGATATGAGGATGTACACGCAGTCACATTCGCCAGCATTTCACTGTTCTTTTTCTCATCTGCTCCGAATACTGTAACGGCAACAGGCTGGTCCTCTATCAGATATGCTTCCATATTGGGGTCTGACAGAATCCGTTCCAATGCGTCCCTGTAATCCAGATAACGGACGTCCAGAGATGTCGTCAGCCTGTAAGCATCCTGATTATAGGCTTCTACAGACACTACTTTATCAAACCGGTTAATTCCCAGTTCAAAAGAAGGGTTCACATCCACACTGATGGCATACGCCGGGGTAAAATAGGTATAGCATCCGCCGCTGAACAGCAGCAACAGACAGGCAGCCGCAACAGCCAGCCGTTTGAGGGAAAACACCGTTCTTTTATGAGAACTCTGTATTTTCTGCAGGAGAAACTCACGGGTATGGGCCTTCAGCTCTTCTTCTGCCCGAATCTGATCAAATGCATCCTTCAGCCTGTCAGTTGTCATACACATCACCTCCCAGCTTTTCCCTGAGCAGTTGTCTGGAACGTGTCAGGAGCGTATAAACAGTATTCACCTTTTTTCCCAAAATAGAACCCATTTCAACAGCAGTATACCCTTCATAATAATGAAGATACACCACATCTCTGTATTTCACCGGCAGCGACAAAACCGCTTCCCATACTTCGCTGTAATCCGGCGCCATCTTTTCCGGAAGAGGCAGCGCCTCCTCCAGCGGAACTGTATGACTGCGGAAAAAGCTCTTAAGCAGATCCCGGCAGGCATTGACTGTAACCCGAATAAACCATGCTTTTTCATGTTCCTCGTTTTCAAACACGGCAGAACTTTGGACATATTTCAAAAATACAGTTTGAAATATGTCCTCCGTATCATGATAGCTCTTCAGATGTATCATACAGATCCGGCGAACGGTATCCGCATACCGTTCTATCGCCCGGTTTATCTCCTGTTCGCTCCGCATGGCAAGACCTCAGCTTTATCTGACCACACAACCTCCATGATGGCCTGTGCCGTTATAATAACAGCCAACTCCTGCAGCATAATTGTCACAGATGCCGTCTCCGTCCGCATCCACATACGGACAATCTACGCCGTGATCATCACAAATGCCGTCTCCATCCGCATCCACAAACCAGCAATGTGCATCATGATAATCGCAGATGCCGTTTCCGTCCGCATCCACATACTGGCAGCCTCCATTGTGATAACCGTAGCTGCTGTAATTGCCGGTGTAGGAATGATGCCTTCCACGTGAATGGCAGTGTGCAAATACAGTCATACTGCTTACAGACAGCATCAATACCATTGCGGTGATACCCACCACTACTTTTTTCATCCTGTTTTCCTCGCTTTCCTGTTTACAATCCTGAATCGCTATATAAATAATACGATTGACAACAGAAAATCCATTCAGTCAATCAACAGTTTTTTCCTCTTTTTCCTTTTACAGCATAAGCCGGTAAATGGCTTCCACATCTTTTTGCTCCAGCTTCACAAAGCCGCCGATACTTCCGGTATTTCCGTTGCCATAGCATGCGGAATGAGCCATTTTCTCAATGTCTTTTTCTTCTGCGCCCAGCCCGGCAAAATTTCCCGGCATACCGATGGAGATCAGAAAGCTGCGCAGCGCTTCGATTCCGGCCCTGGCAGTCTCTTCCGGATGGGCAAAATCCATCTGACAGCCCCATACCCGTACTGCAATCTGGGCAAACCGCATCACATCATGGTGCATATTATAGGTAAATACAGCCGGCATCGTAACAGCCAGCCCCGCACCGTGCGCACAGTCATACAGGGCAGACAGTTCATGCTCAATATCATGGCTGGTCCAGTCCTGGGTGCGTCCCACACCGCAGGAATTGTTATGCGCCATCATACCGGCCCACATAATATTGGCACGGCTTTCATAATCTGCCGCATCCCTTACCGCCTTTGGCCCTGCCTGAATCATGGCAAGCAGCAGCGCTTCGATCATCCGGTCGGTCACATCCACATCCTTTGTATTGGTCAGATACCGCTCATACAGATGGGCCATAATATCCGTTACCCCACAGGCCGTCTGATAAGGAGACAGGGTCTGGGTCAGGGCCGGATTGAGAATGGAAAACCTGGGCCGCAGCGCTTCTCCTGTGGCACCCCGTTTGAACATTCCTTCTTCCTTTGTAATCACGGAATCCGGGGAACCCTCACTCCCCGCCGCGGAAATGGTCAGCACCGTTCCCACAGGCAGCGCCTGCTCCACGATCTTACCGGAATAAAAGTCCCAGAAATCCCCTTCATATACGGCACCGGCTGCAATGGCTTTGGCGGAATCGATGGTGCTGCCGCCGCCTACAGCCAGTATAAAGTCGATGCCTTCCTTTCTGCAAAGTTCAATTCCCTCATACACCAGGCCGCTTCTGGGATTGGGCCGCACACCGCCAAGCTCCACATATTCCAGATTTTCCTGCTTCAGGGATTCCTTTACCCGTTCCAGCAAACCGGAACGGATCACGGAACCTCCTCCATAATGGATCAGCACTTTGGTTCCTTTGAAACGTTTTATGTAGCTGCCCGTATCGGCCTCCGTATCCTTACCAAATGCAAAATAGGTCGGCGCATAAAATGTAAAATTCTCCATTCTGATATCCTTTCTGAATATGATACTATCATCGGTTTTTATAGTTCTCTACTTTTTACTGTTTCAAAATCTCTGAAAATTCTCCAAATGCGGCATGACGGGGACATATCGAAAAATGTCTCTGCTCTCTGACTGCCCCATCATAAAATGTCAGCTCACGGGCACACAGGGCAATGCTTCCCGGTGTCTGACTTTTTGCTCCGTATTTTCCGTCTCCCACGATCGGCCATCCCCTGTGGGCCATCTGCACCCGTATCTGATGAAAGCGTCCGGTACGGAGGCTGATCTCAGCCAGCGCAAGTGTGCCCTGATCCTGCTTTGCCAGAATCCGGTAAGACAGCTCTGCCCGCTTCGCACCGGCTTCCCCGGCCCCCGTTACGCAGGCGCACCGGTTTTTCCCATCCTTTTTCACGTAATCAACCAGCGTTCTCTGACTCTGACCCGGTATCCCTTCCAGCACTGCCAGATACCGCTTGGTCAGTCTGCCTTCTGCAAGCTGAGCGCTCAAATCCGCGGCTGCCTCCTCCGTCCTGGCAAATACCAGCAGCCCTTCCACCGGCTGGTCCAGACGATGAATCACACCCAGATACGGATTGCGTCCGCCTGTTGTTTTGCAGAGATAATTTTTCAGTTCGCTGACCATATCCGCCTGATAACCGCTTCCCGCCTGCACCGCCAGTCCGGCAGGCTTTTCACATACAAGAAAATCAGGGGTTTCACAGAGTATATTTGTTTTCATACCTGCATTATATTTTTTCCGTATGGAACTGTCAAGCGAGTCTGGCGTTTTCATAAATCAGCGTCTTAAATACTTTTGTGATTCTTCTTTTGTCAGAAAAGAGTACTTTCTGCAGACAAGCCGGTCAGAGCGAAGGGAATAAATCATGATCTATTCTGTCCTTGTCTATTTTAACGGACAGACGTATAATATTCTGGGCTAGAAAGATTTAAGTATAGATTAAACGCTACATGAACAGAGAGGAATAAGCGCATACACACCTATTCCTCCCAAACTCTTTTTTCCCTTTTTTGATTGGTATTGAACAACTAACCAAAATATCTCTTCAAAAGTCCGGCAAACGCCTTGCCGTGTCTTGCCTCGTCTTTGGCCATCTCATGGACAGTATCATGGATTGCATCCAGGTTCTGGGCTTTGGCACGCTTTGCAAGGTCAAATTTTCCGCCGGTTGCTCCATATTCCGCATCCACTCTCATTTTCAGATTCTTTTCTGTGGAATCCGTTACCACTTCACCAAGCAGTTCCGCAAACTTAGCCGCATGCTCCGCCTCTTCCCAGGCTGCCTTCTCCCAGTACAGACCAATCTCCGGATAGCCTTCTCTGTGCGCCACTCTTGCCATCGCAAGGTACATTCCCACTTCCGAGCATTCGCCGTTGAAATTGGCTCTCAGATCAGCCATAATATCTTCGCTCACACCTTTGGCAATGCCTACCACATGCTCTGCCGCCCAGGCATCCTGTGTTGTCTGTGCCTTGAATTTCTCTGCCGGCGCATTGCAGACCGGACACCGCTCCGGGGGATTGTCACCTTCATGGACATAACCGCATACCTGACATATAAATTTCATCTCTGCTCTCCTTTTCAGCCATAATTTTCATCTTGCTAAAAGGATTCCCCCGCTTTCACAAACTTATACCATCATCATCAAATAATCAGAAAACTGCCCGGTCGTTTCCGCTCCCCGCTACCGCCTTTGTCCATTCTCTTAACTCAGGAAAGCTGTTTCCGCTTACATTTTCCGCAGATACCATAAAAATAGGTCACATTGCCGCCGATTTCCCCGTCAAAGCCTGCTGACGCCATCTCATTGATATTTACAATATTATCGATATCCAGATCCTGTACACAGCCGCATGCCCTGCAGATAAAATGATAATGAAGGGCAGTGTTTGGATCGAAATGATCCACTCCGTCTCCCACATTCACCCGCATGATCTCTCCCAGATCCGCAAGCAGTGTCAGATTCCGGTACACGGTACCCAGACTGATATTGGGAAATTCCCTACGCACTTCCATATAAACTGCGTCTGCAGTGGGATGGTCCTTCCTTCCTGAAAGAAATTCTTTAATTGCCTCTCTCTGTCTGCTGTATTTTAATGCCATAGATTCTCCTTATTCTTTGCAATAATAGAAATGATTATTATTTTTATAGTATTAAAATAGTATATTTTCGCAATAATGTCAATTGTTTATAAATATTTTAGAATTAAATCATGACCGATTTATACACACAAACAGCGCCCGTGCTATAATGAGAAAAACACACCTAACCTGACAAAGAAGGGGTTATTTTATGAAATTACGGACACGGCTCTTCATAACCTTCGGCACGATGGTCATCCTGCCCCTTGTCCTGATGGCAATTGCCTATATGAGCATCGGTTCTTATATGACACATACGCTGCAGCGGGAATATGGATTTGAAACCGTAGATTATGAAACTCTTTCCAACTCCATTCAGGCCAGCGGGGAACAGACAGAGCTTTTGTTCTATGAATTTCTGGATATTATCCAAAAATCTCCCGAAAATCTGGAAGATAAAACCTTTTTATCCCAACTGAACAGCCAGGCCATTGAACATGCTTCCTATATTATTGTACGTAAAGGAAACGATCTGTATTATACCGGCAGTCAGAAAGCCGCAGGCCGGATTTTTGACAATCTGCCGCCATATGGCCATGATACTTCCGTTCCCGATACCGGCTACTATTACAATCAACTGCAAAAGCTGGTAAAGCAGGCTGACTTTCAGTTCAGTGACGGTTCCGAAGGCAGTATCTTTATCGTCACTCCCATCAGCAAGCTGTTTTCTCAGTCTTTTCTGATGGATATGATGATTGCCATTGCGCTGATTCTTTTATTTACGGCATGTATACTGACCCAGTGGATTCACAAAGGAGTATTCCGGCCCATCCGGAATCTGAATACTGCCATGCAGATGATCGCAGAAGGCAATCTGGAATATTCGCTTACCACAGACGAAAAAGGAGAATTTGGCGACCTGTTCCGTAATTATGAAGATATGCGCCTGCGCCTGAAAGAATCCAACGAAGAAAAGGTTCTGGGGGAGCGGCAGAACAAAGAACTGATCAGCAACATTTCCCATGATCTGAAAACACCTATCACTGCCATCAAAGGCTATGTAGAGGGCCTGATGGACGGTGTGGCAGATACACCGGAGAAAATGACCAAATATGTCCGCACTATATACAACAAAGCCAACGATATGGATCGTCTGATCAATGAGCTGACCTTTTATTCCGGCATCAATTCCAACCGGATTCCCTATAATTTCCATCGGATCAATGTAAATGAATATTTCCGTGACTGTGTGGAAGAGGTGGGCCTGGAACTGGAATCCGAAAACATACGTCTGAACTACTCCAATCTGGTAGATCCCGATATCCGGATCATTGCCGACCCGGAACAGCTCAAGCGTGTCATCAACAATATTATCAGCAATTGTATCAAATATATGGACAAACCGCAGGGAGTGATAGACATCCGGATACTGGACGAGATCGACTCTGTCCGGGTGGAAATCGAGGACAATGGCAAAGGAATCGCCGCCAAGGATCTGAGCAATATTTTTGAACGTTTTTATCGCACAGATGCTTCCCGCAATTCTTCCAAAGGCGGCAGCGGTATCGGACTCTCCATCGTGAAGAAAATCATCGAAGATCACGGCGGATATATATGGGCAACCAGCAGAGAAAACGAAGGCACTTGTCTGCACTTTGTAATCAGAAAATATAGAGAGGTGGAAAACGATGAGCAGAATATTGATAATTGAAGATGAAGAAGCCATTGCCGACCTGGAAAAGGATTATCTGGAACTGAGTGAATTTGAAGTGGACATCGAAAATGCAGGGGATACCGGGCTGGCCAGAGCGCTTGCCGAGGACTTTGATCTGATTATTCTGGATCTGATGCTGCCGGGCATAGACGGGTTCGAAGTATGCAGAAAGATTCGGGAAGCCAAAAACATCCCTGTTCTGATGGTTTCCGCCAAAAAAGAGGACATCGATAAAATCAGAGGGCTGGGCCTGGGCGCCGATGACTACATTACCAAGCCTTTCAGCCCCAGCGAGCTGGTAGCCAGGGTCAAGGCACATATGGCACGTTACAATCGTCTGGTGGGCTCCCAGGCGCAGGCCAATGACATCGTGGAGATCCGTGGTATCCGGATTGATAAAACAGCCAGACGCGTTATGATCAACGGAGAAGAAAAGAATTTTACCACAAAAGAATTTGACCTGCTGACTTTTCTGGCTGAGAATCCCAATCACGTCTTTACAAAAGAAGAGCTGTTCCGGAAGATCTGGGATATGGACTCTATTGGTGATATCGCCACCGTAACGGTCCATATTAAAAAAATACGTGAAAAAATAGAATTTGATACGGCAAAACCCCAGTACATTGAAACCATATGGGGAGTAGGATATCGGTTTAAGGTATGATTTGACTTTTCTTCTCAGTTTTTGTATCATAATTTTAAACTGACATAAGAGAAAAGGAAATATTTATGACACTTACAGAATTTATACCTGCAACAGTCCTGTTGATCTTCTGGCTGGT
>VSOB01000086.1 GCA_009774625.1 Lachnospiraceae bacterium | reverse complement strand
ATACAGCAATACACAACACAAGCCAACTAACATTACTTTATAAATAGCTTTTTCATAATAATGCCAAGTAAATTTATTTTACTTGGCATCCTCCCTTTTATGGGATATTTCCCCGGTTTCGGTTCGCCTCTCAGACTTCCCTTTCTATATTTCCATCTGTCAATTTCCACAAATAACTTGACTTTTCCACTTTACTATATTAAAATCATGTTGTTGCAAAGACGTAATAGCGCATTGCGTGTATTATGCCTTTTTTTGCTTTGTGACTTTACAAAAGTCATATATAAGACAGATTACCAAACTATGGGAGGAACTATTTATGGAAACTTTTTCAAATGCAGTCTCGGCTGTGGACAGCTTTGTCTGGGGGCCGGTAATGCTCGTTCTTCTGGTGGGAACCGGCATTTTCCTGACCATCCGCACCGGATTTTTACCCTGGAGAAATCTGGGCTATGCTTTAAAAAGCACACTCAGCAAAGAAGCCCGTAAAAAAACCGGAGAAGGTGATATCTCTCCTTTCTCCGCTCTGACCACCGCATTGGCGGCCACCATCGGTACCGGCAACATCGTAGGCGTGGCTACTGCTATGGTATCTGGAGGGCCCGGCGCCCTTGTATGGATGTGGATCTCCGCCTGCTTCGGCCTTACTTCCAAATTCGGAGAATGTATGCTGGCCATCAAATACCGGGGCGTCAATGCTGAAGGTGAAATGTCCGGCGGCCCTATGTATACGATGAAAAAAGCCATCAAAAACAAACCTCTGGGCAGTTTACTGGGCTGGCTGTTTGCATTTTTCGCCGTGGTGGCTTCTTTCGGCATCGGCAATATGACACAGGCCAACTCTATTACAAGCGCATTAAACGAAACCTTTTCCATCCCCAACTGGGTTGTCGGTATCGTTCTGACCTTCCTTTCCCTGTTGATTATCGTAGGCGGCATCAAATCTATCTCCAAAGTATCTCAGGTCGTGGTACCCGTAATGGCCATTTTTTACATCATTGCCGCTTTGGCTGTTATCATCGGGAATATTTCCAACCTGCCGGCAGGCGTGGCCATGATTTTCAAAATGGCGTTCAGCGTACAGGCGGTAGGCGGCGGACTCTGCGGTACGATCACCGCCTCCATGATGAACGCCATGCGCTTCGGTGTGGCCCGCGGCGTATTTTCCAATGAAGCCGGTATGGGTTCCGCTGCCATCACTGCGGCGGCAGCCACCACAGATCATCCGGTACGTCAGGCGTACATAAATATGACCGGTACATTTTATGACACTATCGTCGTTTGTACCATGACAGGTCTTGCCATTGCTGCTTCCGGCGTATTGGGGCAGGTAAATCCGTCAACCGGTGAACTGTATCAGGGTTCTTCTCTGACCATCGCCGCTTTTGCCACCGTACTCGGACCGGCCGGAGGCTGGCTGGTCAGCATCGGCATCACACTGTTTGCCTTTTCCACGATCCTGGGCTGGGAATATCACGGCGAAAAAGCCTATGAATACATTCTGGGTACGCATAAATACAATATGGTATACCGCATTATCTTTTCGCTGGTAGTATTCGTGGGCTGTGTGGCCACTCTGGATCTGGTATGGAATCTTTCCGACATCGCAAATGCTCTGATGGCAATTCCCAACCTGATCTGTATGCTGATTTTAAGCGGTGAAATCGCAAAAGATATCCGGGATTTTCAGGATGTGTTGAAAAAAGAAGGTAAAATCAAATAACTATGTATTTCTGTAATTTATGTTTCAATGGAATATTATAAAAAATCCGGCCGGACATTTGTTGTTCCGGCCGGACATTTTTTATATGGTTTCACGATTATTCAGATATCATTCCTCTTTCACAAACCAGTGATATATCTTTACGAACACGGCTTTCAGCCTTCCCCATGCCCCGATGTTCTCCGGCTCTTGTTCCAGATCCACTGTATTGTCCACCTCATCGTCTATACTGATCTCGGCAGTCCGCATAATGATCTGTATGCTCTCCGGTGAATCGTTTTTAGCAGATGTAAAAGAAGGAAAACGCTCTTCAATATCGATGTTCAGAATATTGGTTTCCTCTTCGATCTCATCCAATTCGTCATCCACTGCCTCTTTCATGGTATCTTTGGCATCCCGGAACACCTCGCTGCCCCCTGCGATGCCCATACCGCTGTCCAGTATGCCGATCATCCCGCTGAGGCTTGCGTCTATCGCCGCATCCAGACTGCTCTCTGTGGCATCCAGCAGTGTCCGCATACTGCGCATTGCTGTCTGGGTAGCCGCCACAGTTGTGAGGGAGCTGTCCAGAAACATCTGTGTTTCATCCAGCAGCATCAGCACATGGTCTTTATATTCCTGCGTCATGTGGCCGCCCAGTGTATAGCCTTCGTTGATCACTTCGCTGGCCTTATAACTCAGATTTTCCACTTCATGGATCAGGCCCTGTGTATCCTCCAGTACAGGAGCTGTACGCTTGGTCAGAACACCTGCAAAGCTGGCCAGGTACCCTACTTCCGCCCCAAGCTGAAGATTGCCCAGATCAGCCGGATCTCCTGTCTGACCGTAGATTTCTTTCAGTGCACGGATGCTGTCCTCTATTTCCTCTTCCGTATCACCGGCCCCATCCTTCATCGCCCGGCGCAGATCTTTCAGAGAACCCTGCAGATCTTTGGATACTTCCTCCATATCCTTCAGATAGGCGTCCATTTCGTAAATGCTGTGACGGATGGTTTCCAGCCGTTCCATCGCATCCGTAAAATCCGCTTTTTCAATCATGGTCTGTGCGGAAAGCAGAATCAGGCTGTTCTGAATGGCGTCCAGAGAATTGATGGCGGCGTCCGCATCCGATTTCACCTGGGCCTCCCCGGCATCAAATGTGGCTTTTGCCTGCCGGGCCGCCCGAAGTCCCTTCTGTGTCTCCTGCAGGCTGCCTTTCATGGCTGATAAATTGTCCAGAATCACATCCGCACTGTCGCTCATAGCATCCATAGAATCCCGCACCTGATCCTTAACTTCCCGGATATCCCCGATCCTCTCCAGCGAGGAAAGGGTGGCCGGAACCATCAGAAACATCAATCCCACACTTTCAAAACTGTCTGTCCCGATGTCAATGCGGAACGTACCGCTTTCCCCCGGAAGCGCCATAAACAGTACCGCTTTTTTGGTTCCCACGGTCTGTAGCTGGGAACCGGGCGCCTCCAGAGAATAGTTGTCCCGATCCATATCCACCAGTGTTGCCACTGTAAGGATCATATTATTTTTATAATAGTCCGGCGCCTTTACATTGGGCACCACATCGATCAGCATAGTCACCATGCCTGATGCGCCCGCCAGTGTATCCGCATCGCATTCTTTGCCGTTCAGTTTATAGGTCACATCCAGATCCCAGGGAAGCTCCTGTGCCAGTGTATCCGTCCGACATTCAAAATAAAACCGTTCTCCCTCCTGACCGCTTAAATCCCAAGTCACCCGGCCGTCCTCCAACGTGGGCGCCGCCGTATTGCTCATATTGACCACTTCATCATATACGCCGTAATCCACCACCGTGGTATTGCCGTTGAGCATACACCCCTTTACGATGTTGACCTCTTCCACTTCTCCGTAATAGTCCAGATTCACATAAACGGATTCGTCTACATATACCTTAGGCGGCGCTGCCTGTACATCCATATAAACGGTCTGCCCCATCAGGACGGCTCCCATACAAAGGGCCGCTGCCCGTTTCCGACTTTTCTTATTCATCCTGTTTACCGCCTTTCTGTTCTGTTTCTCCTGTCTTGTACACCTGTCCGCCCGGTTTCTCTTCCTCCCTCTGTTGTATTTGCATCTGCTCTTTTCTGGCTTTCCGCTCCATACGCCGCTGTGCCAGCCGCTGTATCCATTCCCTGCGTTTTTCTCTCCGCACCGCCACCCTTCTTCTGAACCGCTCGATTTCCTTTTGCCTTATTTTATCCCGGATGGCTTTTTCCCGGAAAATAATACCGTCAAACGCAGTCAGCAGGGCCGGTACCGCCAGAATGACCATACACATACTGATCAGACCGCCCCGCCCGATCAAATGCCCCAAAGAGGAAATCGCACTGACAGAAGAAATATAATAAATGCCATATCCTGCCACCGTCAGAATCGTACCGGAAGTCAGAATGGAAAGTATACTCCGCTGCAACGCATCAATTGCCGCAGACTTTTTCTCCAGTCCATGCTCCCGATTGTACATATAATTATTGGTCAACAGAATCGAATAGTCTACTGTGGCTCCCAACTGGATACAACTGACTATGATAAAACCGTTAAACATAAAGCTCTCTCCCTGCAGATAGGGCACGGTCATATTCATATATGTGGCGATCGTAATGGGAATCAGCACCAGTATGGGCAGCAGCATGGACTTAAATGCAACGCCCACCACCACTGCCACCGCCAAAAGTGACAGTACATTGGTCACCGCATAATCCGGCACCATCAGTTCTTTCAGATCCTGAGTGGATGGCGTATTTCCCACCACATAGGCATTTTCCGGATAATACCGTTTCACGATCTCCTGTATTTCGTCCGACGTAGCAAACGCCAGTTCGCTTTCCGTATCCGTCCTTGTATACATAAGCATCCGGGCATAATTTTCAGTCCGAAGCTGCCCCCGGATACTCTCCGGGACAAAAGATTCCGGAATGCCCACCGGCAGTACATTGGCGATCCCCATAACACTTTTCACATAGTACAGCTCTTCCAGCTCATCCGCCAGTTCCCGCTCCTTGATCGGTGTTTCATTGGGTACGATAATCAGATACAGATTGCTGCGTCCGAATTTTTCCTCAATTTCCGCCGTATCATCATATACCTTTGTGCCTTCGCTCCGGCCCAGTGCACTATTGCCGAATGTAAAGCTGTTCATATTCTGTGCCACATAGGCAGGCACCACCACCACTGCCATCAGTATCATCACTATGTACCGCAGTTTGAACACACCCCGCGAAACCAGGCTGAACCTGGGCATAATGCTTTTATGTCTGGTCTTTTCGATCAGATCTCCGAACCGCAGGAGCAGCGCCGGCATCAGAAACAGAACTGTGATCACACTGCAGACAATACTTTTACCCAGTACCAGGCCCACATCCCGGCCCAGACCGAACCGCATGGCGAGCAGCGCCATAAATCCCACAAATGTGGTCATAGCGCTGGAAAGAATGGGAACCGCCGATTCTTTCAAAGCCCCTGTCATGGCCTTCTCTTTATTTCCCGGTTTTTCTTCGTTCCTTCTCACATAGGTATGCAGCAGAAATACCGAATAATCCATAGATGTGGCAAGCTGCAGCACAGAAGATACGCTGGAACTCATAAACGAAATGGTTCCCAGCAGAATATTGCTGCCCATATTCAGTATAATGGCGATCCCCATAACCGCCAGGAACAGTATCGGCTCAAACCAGGAATCCGTAGTCAGGCAGAGAATCAGTAAGATCAACACCACCGCCACCGCCATAATAATCTGGATCTCCCGGTCCAGTGTTTCCTCCAGAGATTTATTTTCCACAGCAGGTCCGGCATAGCATCCCCGTTCTCCCAGCACCTCCTGTATCTCAGTGATGGCCTCTTTGGTCAGTGTATCGTTGTCTCCTTTGTCAAAGGTAATGTCCATCACTGCGCAGCGATCCCTGTAATAGTCTTTCTGCGCATCCAGGTCAATAAAATCCTGGGCCATATAGACATCCTCCGTCATCCACGTAACCATATCCACGCCGTCGATGTTTTCCAGCATTTGTTTATACATGTAGGCTTCATAAATGGAAACATCCCTGATCATGATTCTGGCCGTACCCGGATAACCAAATTCCCGCTCCATCAGATCAATGGCCACCTTGGACTCCGTATAGGAAGGCAGATACTCTGTCAGATCATAATTGACCCTGACCAGAGGGGCATTGATCACACTCAGGCAGATCAATAGGATAAACAACATTTCTATATAATGTCTTTTTTTCACCACCGTATTGGCCAGACCATTGTTTTTGAGATAACGCAGCCGGTCACGAAACCCGTATGGCTCCCGCTCTTTTCTATGTAAAAATCCAAACCCTTTCCATCGTCCGGTACGCATACGCAAACAAATCCCCGCTTTCTCTTACTTTTCATGGGTTTTCTCAACTATCCATAAAAAAGTATAGTAAAAAACAGGGACTTGTTACACATTCGATCTATTCTATTTGTATCTTTATATAATACATATATGAGTTCATGTATTTCTATAAATTTAAAATAACACCTTGTAATATTTCGTCCGCAGATGGCTGCAGATCACGCCGCTCAATCCGCCATATCTAACTGATACGCCATCATCAGTATTCCATCCACTGTATTTTCAAACTCATCCGAACATTCCTCACACGCCCGGAAATAGTCCGGTACGGACCAATAGCATCCCAAATCTTTGTCAAGATAAAAATCGGAATAGATGATGCCATGTTTACAGCTATGAGAAAGCAGATTAAACGCCGTCTCCATGACGTACCCTTCCCTGGGGTCTTCCTGTCCCAGCTCACCGATAACAGCCATTTCAAACCGGTCGTCAAACCCATTGCAATTCAGATCCAGATAGCCGCAGCCATTGATCGGATCTCTGTCATCAATGCCGTCTCCGTCTGCATCCTGGAGTGTGCCCCATACATCTGTCCGAAGCACTAACGCACTCGCATAAATACTGTCATCCATCTGTTCCAGCCCCACCGTAAAGCCTGACAGAATTTCCGGCGTCATCATCTGCTGATAATTCTGTACCTGGGGCTGCGCATTCTGTTCCTGCCCTGCTTCCTCCGCACACACATTCATACTGCTTCCCAGCAGCAGGGTGAAAGCCAGCGCCATGCCCAATGCTCTCTTTTTCATCCTTTTCTCCTTATCGTAAATCTGCCCTTTATAAGAACCTGCATCACAACAGATTTACACCGCCTATCATACTGTCAATCGCTTTCAACGTATCTTCCATTTCCTTCGTGCATTCCGGGCACAGGTCATAGTAATCCGGCAGAGAAACGACTCCCATATCTTCATCCATGATGAAGCTGGATGCGATAATGCCATGCTTGCATCTGTGTCCGAACAGTACATTCAATGTGATCTGTAATGCATAGCCTTCATTGGGATCTTCCTGCATTGCGGAGTTCAAAAGCTCCATTTCAAACCGGTCGTCAAACCCATTGCAGTTCAGATCCAGATAGCCGCAGCCATTGATCGGGTCCCTGTCATCGATGCCGTCTCCGTCCGCATCCTGGAGCGTCCCCCATACATCTGTCCGGCGTACCAGCGCATTTCCCAAAATGGAAATATCCGATTCCAGTGTCACTCCCTGGAACGATGCCAGAATCTCCGGTGTCATCATCTGCTGATAATTCTGTGCCGGCGCCGCTCCCTCTGCAGGAGGCGTTTCCTCCGCACACACGATCATGCTGCTTCCCAGCAGACATCCTGCTGCCAGCAGCAGGCTCAATACTTTTTTCTTCATGATTTTGATTCCCCCTCTTCCGTCATATATTTGCAGCCGCTTGTTTTTTCTTACGGCTGTGTTGCCTCTTTATAATCCGCAGACCCGTGCTTTCCCGCTCTTCATCCGATTTCATCGGATCTCTGCCCGCCGTTCGCTGTTCGTCGAACATGCAAATATGTTCTCCTCACTGACGCTCATTATATCATTAAATTGCATCATATTTGCATCATTTTACCAGTATGGCCCTGAAAAAATCCCCGCAGCCAAGTGTTTCCCGGCCGCGGGGTTCTCTGCTCTTTTTGATTTATGTAAGTATCCTCTGCCGATTCGGGTTTATTCCAATATGAACTGGCCGACCAGATCGTCCAGTGTGGTAGCCTGTGCCGACAGTTCTTCACTGGTGGCAGATGTTTCTTCCGCAGTCGCTGAATTGTTCTGTACCACTTCGGAAATCTGGCTTACGCCCTGCTCTGCCTGACGCATGGTTTCACTCTGATCTCCCATCATGATGCTCAGGCTCTTGGAACTGTCTGCAATCTGCTTGATACCGTCCACAACTGTCTCAATGGAACCGGATGCGCTTTCCACTGCACGGTTTCCTTCCTCGATCTCTTTTAAAGAACCTTCAATCAGCTCTCTGGTATCCACCGCTGCCTTTGCACTCTGCTCTGCAAGCTGTCTGATCTGATCTGCAACCACGGCAAAGCCACGGCCTGCCTCGCCTGCCCTTGCAGCCTCAATGGAAGCATTCAGAGACAACAGGTTGGTCTGTGATGCAATGGATTCGATTTCGGAAATGATGTTGCCGATCTTTGTGGAGGTATCATCGATCTTCTTCATAGCGGCCACTACGGTATTCATACCGGTACGGCTGTTGTCCGCTTCATCCGCATATTTCTGTGCCTGTACATAAGAGTCCTCTGCATTTTCGGCACTTCTCTCCATAGCCTCTGTAATGTTAACAATGGTCGCCTGCAGCTCTTCCACTGCGCCGGCCTGGTCGGTTGCGCCTTCTGCCAGATTCTGTGCAGATTCCGCCATGTTCTGTGCGCCTGCGGATACCTGATTGGAGGCTTCTCCGATGGAGCGCAGTGTGGAAGCCATTTGATTTCTCAGGCCCCTCATAGCATCCACCAGCTTCTGGAAATCTCCCGTATACATATTAGTAATAGAAGAGGTCACAGCATAATTTCCGCCTGCCATCTCACCCAATATAACGCCGATATCATTGATGATCAAATTCAGCTTATCCGACATTTCCTTTGCTTCCGTAACCATATCTGCCACTTCATCATTGGCAGAAGCAGAAGGGAACGGCGCGGAAAAATCTCCGGCAGCCAGCCCTTTCAGACGATTTCCCAGCTCCACCAGCGGCCGTGCGATTCCGGCGGCAATGCTCTTTCCGATTTTGATGGAAATGATGACCGCAACTGCAATTGCAGCGGCAATCACTGCGATCAGAACCAGAGACAACGTTCTGAGTAACATGGAAAGATTATTTCCTTCATGGACCTTCACTGATAAAAGCTCTTCCAACTGCAGATAAATGCTGTTATATTTAGGCTGAAGCTCATTTAAAGCCCTTTCCTGTGCCTGTACACAAAGCGCTCTGTCTGTGGTCGCTCCCAGTGCTATAATCTCTGCATCCAGCGCCCAGTAAGCATCCAGCTCCGAGGCGATCGCATCATAGGTTCTCCTGCCGTCCTCCGATACGATCGTCTTTTCCACATCTGCAAAATACTCTGTAAACTGCGCTTTGTACTCTTCATGCTGTTTTACCACAACAGCAATGGCATCCGCATCGTCATATCCGATAGCGGCCCGGAGCGATGACCTGGAATCTGCAAATGTAAACAACGCCTTGCCGATGTCTCCCTGCGCAAACCCGAAATTAGTCAGCGCATACGAATACCTGCTGGCCACAACAATCATCGCAATCAGCCCTACAACTGCAGCCACAGCCGAAATCGCTGAGATCATCACGAAAGATTTCGTCAGCCTGCTTTCAATCCTCTCCTTGTTTCCCATTCCCTCTCTTCCTCCTCTGTTTTATTCGATCCAATCAGTTGTATATCCTTACTTAACAGAATTGATACATACTATACTATCCCTGAAGATCAACGTGATTTAATTATAATAC
>VSOB01000085.1 GCA_009774625.1 Lachnospiraceae bacterium | reverse complement strand
CCACCACCCACCGTGATGAACCCCACCAAGCCTTAAAACCCTTGATTTTAAGCCATTCTTCAATACTTTTGCCTGTTAGTACCCAAATTCCTATGGCATCAATTGGAAATAGCCGCCTGTGCGGTATATGACGATCAGTGAGACACCGTATACCGCTCATTTATTCTGTGGTACTAAAATGATTATAAGGCTTTCATTTTCTCTAATTTTCTCTGAACTGCTCTTCCTGCTTTATTGTAGTAATCCATTCGCTCCTCGTCTGTCATATGCTTTGTCATTTCATAATTATGTTCTCGCAGTTTGTGAATATCTTCTATAGTAAAATTTGGACTCAAAACATGTTTTTCCATAATCATCCTTCACTTTCCAATAATACAGACGGACTTAATTGCGTCTTGCCCTAAGCATTTCAATCTGCTCTTCCGCATCTGTTCTTGGCGTATTATAATAAAGCAGTTTCTCCTCCATTGTCATATGCTTTGTCACTTCATAATTACGCTCTCGAATCTTATGGATATCCTCAACCGTAAAATCTGGGCTGATTTCCAATGTATATGCCATTATTCCCCACCTCCCAATAATACAGACGGATTCATAATATCAATATCCTTATAGCTTTCAAGGTGTGTGATTGCCCTGATACCCTTAATAGTCTTTATATTTACAATATGCTTAAAATTCCATGATATGATGCAGTCACACCCATGCACAACAGCAGTTGCTATATGCTGACAATCATCAATGCTTTTCTTTGTCAGTATACCCATATCTATAATCTGATTTGCAACTTTAAGAACTTCATCTGTAATTTCCAACTTTGTATATGAAATCTTGCTCAAATATTCATACAATACCGTTCTTTTAGGCTCGCGACATTCACCCACTTCATCAAGCGTCACCTGCGACAAACAAATATCATACTTCCCAGCTTCAAACTGCGTCCAAAGAGCTAATGTATCTTTCATTCGCTCTGGCGCATCTTCCTGTTGCAGATAGCTTATAACAGATGTGTCCAAATACACCTTTAATTTCCTGTCCATAGCATCCCACTCCCTTTACAGCCATTTTAGCACAAAATTCTCCCTATAACAATCCACAACCGCACATTTGCTAAAATCTGGACATTCCCTTTTATAGAGATATTTATGCAGTCAGTTATTCACTGCCTGTCATAATAAGTATTTTCCTGAATTTCTTTAACTATTTAAAAATCATCAGAAATTATATCCGCAATAAAAATACGAAAAAAGAACTGCTCCAACGGAACAGTTCTCTCACCATACTGCTGTATGTACTTTACTCTGTCAGTTCTTTGATCTTAGCCTCTTTCTCTTCCTTTGTAATCAGGTTCATATCTGCCAGTTGCTGTACTTTGCGGATTTCCTCAAAATTATCATATTTCTTTTTCGCTATGGCAAGCTTCACCTCATATTCGGACTGTGACATAAGTTCCATTGCCAGTGCTTTATCCAGCTTTGCTTTTTCTGCAAGATATGTTTCCTCTGCCTGCTGTTTCTCCCTGAGAACAGATTTATTCTTTATCTCTTTTTCAAGTTCTATGATCTGCTGCTCCAACTCTTTCTTTTTCGTCATCTTGGGATCCATCAGCTTTAACAGGTCGCTTGCATCTATACCGGGCATATCCCCAGTTTCAAGGACATAATCAATGTATCTTCTCCCTATCTGAACATAAAATGCGTCCAGTTCCTGATTGATTACATTAACCTGTGATTTCAACTGCGCAAGTTCTGTCTGCTCCTGCGCCGCCACTGCAGCAGACGAACCTACCTTCGCCGCAGATGAAGCAACATTTTTTCCTACGTTTGATGCCGTCTGTGTCAGTTTGTCAAAAAATGCCATTTTCTTTTCCTCCATATATTCTGTATTTTAAAATTTACATCCACACGCTTCACATTTCCATGTTTTTCCCAGATCACCCGCTCCTAAAATGCCGAACACCCCAACCTTCACAACTTTGCCTACATTGGATATTTTAGAGATAGATGAAGAATGGCATACCGGACATTCTTTATGCGGTTTTGAAGCCTGATACTCCTGTACTCTCTCTTCTACTTCCTTTTTGTGTATTTCGTCTTTCTGCGCGATAATGCTGTCCCTCTGTCTCCCTGTAATTTCATCATATTCAGCGGACTCTCTGATTTTATTTTCAAATTCCGTTCTGGCAGACTGAGATAAAAACATCAGCCCTGATTTTGTCAGGAACTCGCCTGGAACAGGTTTGAAAGAAATTTCACATATCGGACATACAGCAGATTCCGCTTTTTCATTTCTGATCAGTCCACACCTTGCACAATATCTAAACATTAGACTATTCCTTTCTCTTCACCGTCTAAAATTATTGAATGGTCTTTCATTTGTTTTCTTTATACGAACTTTCTATACATTTTTTCTCCGATTTTCTATTGAGTATAACATACTTCTTTCCGTTTTGCAATATTATACTTTGCATTTGCAAATAAATCCATTGTTTATGCACACAATAATCTACAATATACTTTTATTTGGAAAGGAAATCATATGGATAAAAAGGTAAAGTATTCAGATAAATATATACGCATTGGACTTAACATTGCCTATTATAGAAAACTGCGCGGTATGACTCAGCTACAATTAGCAGAAGCCGTCAACATCAGCAGAACACACATGAGTAACATTGAGGCTCCCAATATCCCAACTTCGGTATCTCTGGATACACTCTTTGAAATAGCCGAGGTTTTGGATGTTGATATTACCTCTTTATTTGACATAAAAAAATAAGTACTTATCTTCAAAACAACAGATACCACGAAGAAAACTCCCACATGGTATCTGCCTTTTTAAGATATAATCTCCTGCCTGTACCTCACTCTTTCAGAACCACAAGCTTATTTGGATAACATTCTACGCGAACGCTGCAGCCAATCTCAAAGCCGCACTGCTCCACCCAGTTCCCCTGTATGATGAACTGCGGCACATTTTTCCCGCTGTTAATTGTAGTGGAATAAGCTTTTATCCTGTGAATGCTTCTCCTACCGTCTGCCGCTTCATTGACTACGGTTCCGTCAGTCCGAAAATTCTCCATGACCTGAAACATTCTGGAAAGTATGATGTCCTTTCCATAATTACAGGGTTCCATAAAATCATAGTCCTGTTTTATCCCCTCCCGCTCCCGAATCTCTTCAAACAGGATATGCCTGTTCTTATGCAAAAAGCCTGACAGCATCCAGAGATTGTTGAGGCTGTAGAGCGTATCCGCCACAGAGTAAAATTCTCTGACCGGCAGGCTGGTATCTGAATAATAGCCGGAAAACTCTTTTTCTCCCGCCATCATCAGAAAACGCACTTTCTCCATAAATTCCCTCTGCTCCATCACAGAGTGAAGCCTTGTGTATTCCTTCAAAATATACTGGTTCAGTTCACGGCTCATGCTCCGTTCCCTCCTGTTCCTTTTTCTATGCTCCCTGATATATCATCTCAAAGGGCAGGTAATTACTTTTTCTTTTTCCACGGCTCCGCTGCACGGTTGATCTTATCTGATTTCGTATGTTTCCCGGTTTTTGCGATTTCGTACACCGTTGTCATACTGGTAAATCCCAGTATAAATAATAAGATATTTGCTGCCATAGTCTCACCTCCTAAAACCCATACTCCAAAAACAACTCTGTCGCCACAATCACTGCCCCTGCGGTCAGCATACCAAAAATGAAATACTGCATTTCTTCTTCCTCCTGTCTTTCTCTCTGTCAGACGGCAGAATACCGCCTGTATAAACTTTCTTCGTTACCTGCAGACGGCAATACCGCCACCTGTGAAAGCCCTCTTACACCGCCTCTGCAGTTTCCGGATAAATCAGCACAAGCGAATCATCTGATGATAACAGGTATAATTCTTCCCGCCATTGTATCGTGCTGCCAGCCGTACCTTCTATTGTGTTGGAATATTCAGCTAAGTCCTTATCAAGACGGTAGAACTCCATAATCTTTGAGATATGATTTTCATAAGTCTGTATATCTCCAAAGAACAGGATATAGCCGCCCATATCAAACGCACCGCGACTGCCGCCATATGCTCCGTCAAGTATGTCTGTCAGTTCTTCCATACGGCGCACCACGTTCTGGTTGGTCTGTTCCGATTCCAGAAAATCTTTGATGATCTCCATATCCAGTTTATTTTTTATCCGCTGATACATCCCGCTTCACCCCCTTTCTCTTTTTGCCGATTTCTGCAGAAGCTTTTTCATCATTCTCACCAGAAACAGCCACTTTTCTTTCGCTCAAAGCTTTCTCACCATTCGCCGCAGGAACAGTTACTTTACTGTCACCAGAAACTGCTTCATCATTCTCAGCAGAAGCCGTCTCTTTCCTTACAACAGAGATTTCTTCGCTGTTCTCCATAGAACCCGCTTCATTCTCTTCTTTTGAAACTTTCTTACTGCTTCTGGCAGAAGCCTTTTTCTCTGTGCTTTCCAGTTCATTCAGTACCTTCTCCAGAGGAAACGGCTGCAAACTCCATACATCTTTAGAATATCTGAGTCCTAAATATAAAGGATGCACGCCGTTGGCTTTCAAATTATTTGTCACAATGCACTTTACCTGTTTCGCCAGCCCTTTGTCCTTTATCATGGTGAGAAGGTCTGTTTTTGCCTGTATGGTCTGCCTGTGGCTGATGAGCGTATTCCCCCACGCAACCACAATGTCATAGCCTCCGATATCCTGTTCCTCCAAAATCTCTTCAATATAAGACAAATTGTTGTCGTCCTCCGATAACCGGCTCACTGTCGGCTTCTCTGAAAATACTTTGGAATAAAGGTTCACGATTCGAACCTCGCCCCAGCCTAACTCCTGCACATGGTTCATCAGGTGCATAGTAGATACATCCATATTGCCGCACTGATCGGCGGTAAGCGTGGGATACAGCTCTATGACTAAAGCTTTCTTCCCTTTCTCTGCCCATTTCCTGCGTATCTCATAGGTGTTTATGCCGTCGTCAGAACCGACTGCGCTTATGTCCATACGAAATGTCTCTGTAACCATCTTCTGTCCTTTCCGGCACAAAAACAGCGGCAACGCTCTCAAAATGCGTGCCGCCGTTTCCTGTGCCTCTATGTTCTTACTGCTCCCTGCTATATCATTTTCTGATATAGACCTCAATATTTAAATCTTTCCACTGATTCTTTCTGATAAAATTCCCGTACTGCTTCCTGTATGCCTTTGCTTCCTCAAAACTCAGGCGGAATGTATCATAAAGAATGTAATCTTTTTCTGCAAATACCGCAGCCTCCTGTATATCGCTGTTCAGATACCATCTGTATATGCCCGCCTCTGTCGGGGTGACCCGTTCCACTAACGTATCAATCAGTTTATCGTCTATCTTTTTCCTGTTCAGGTCACAGGCATTCTCAAGCACCTCTGTAACCCTTGCAATCGTGCCGCTCACATCCTCTGTGCTTTCTTTTGTGTCCTGCTGTGCATAAATTTTCAGTTTTTCTTCAACCTCTGCCATGCGTTCCTGAATCTGGCTCTGTTTCACCGTAAACTGGCTTTCCTCAATCTTATTATCGAGACGCATATCCAAAAGCCGCTCCATCCTGCATTTCAGGCGGTCATGCTCTCTTTTTAACCTGCCCTGTTCGGTACTGCTTTCCTGCTCCTGCACATAATCATCTGCAATGCTCCCGATCAGTACTTTCACTGTCTCTTTGGGGTTGCTCCATATCCTGTGCAGGATGCTTTTCAGCATAAAATCCAGTTTCCATTCACAGATTGACGTCACATCACAATAACCGGATCCGTCAAGCCCATTGGCAATACGGTAGCTTTTCTTTCGGTTATTGATCTGGTTCCAACAGGTATAACCGCAGCATTCTTCACCTGACTGGTTGACCCTCCACTTATATTTGTGGAAAGTCCTGCCGCATTCACATACAAGCACCCTGATCCAGCGGTCATCAGAACGCTTTTTCCCTGACAGTCCCTGTTCCAGAGGCGTCACTTTCTTCCCTTTCAGCCTCTGCACCCTGTTCCATGTTTCTTCGGGGATAATCGGCGGGAAATTTCCTTTCACATACTCATACCGGGAGCGGTCTTTCACCGCAACCCTTGTATGGTCTAAATAGCTTGTGGTATGGGACTTATGGTAGCCGATATACCCCGCATAGGTCTTGTTATCCAGAATACGCAGAATCTTTGTGGCATCCCATTTACAGCCTGACCTAGCCGTCTCCCTGTGGAGTTCCTGCATTTTTGCGGCAATGGCTTTCACTCCCATTCCCTCAAGATAGAAATCATAGATCATGCGTATTGTTTCTGCATCTTCCTCCACAATCTCATAAGTATTTTCACTGGAAGTCTTCCCTCTTACAAGCCTGTAGCCGAGAATATTTCCATTCCCATACAGCACCCCTTTCTGGCGGGAAATGCTCTGCCCCGCAAGCACACGGTCGCTGATATGCCGGGATTCCTCCTGTGACATGGCTGACATAATCGTAAGCCTTAATTCCCCGTCATTTTCGCAGGACCAGATATTATCATTGTAGAAGAATACTTCAACACCCATCTTTTTCAGTTCCCTCGTATAATTAAGGCTGTCTAAAGTGTTGCGTGCAAACCTTGATACCTCCCTCGTACAGATCAGGTCAAACATACCCTTAGAAGCATCTTCAATCATGCTCATAAAGCCCTGACGCTTTTTTGCCTGCGTCCCTGTGATCCCTCTGTCTACATATACATTTATCTTTTCCCAATTTGGATGGTCTGACAAGATACTCTCATACCACTGCATCTGATTTTCCAGTGCGTTCATCTGTGCCTCATGCTGTGTGGATACTCTGCCATAGAAGCAGACGCGCACTTTATCGTTCTGTAATGTACGGTATTTATTGCTGACATTTCCATGCAGCATTTTCATTGTCAAATCGCCCATCTGCCTATGCTGCCTCCTTTCCTTTATATCGTTTTATGACCTTATCATAGGTCGGCTGGTTGATGACTTTACTGCATAACAACATTTTAAGCAGACGAACGCACAATGCGGTCTCCATCTGGATACTTTTATGCTGTTTTTCCTGCATATTCACTCCTTTCCTGCACCTGTCAGCCATCATAGATATAATATACATTTCTATATCTGCTTCAAACTGACTGACAGGGCAAAAATAATTATTTTAGGTTTCTTTGCGAAAGTTGCGGCAGTTCATCTTTGCCGCTTTGTTTATCAAGAATCTTCTTCTGTCGCAACTTTCGCTAACTTCTTCAAATTTTTTATTGTGATCTGTTTAAAGGTTCCTATATTTTTAACATGGTAGGTGATGCCGTATTCCGATTGAAGGTTGCTCTTCGTTTTATCCAGCCTGCTCCTTAAATGGTTCGCCGTTTTAGGGATCACGGTTGACGGCATACCGTTTTTATCTGCAATATCAAGAAGATCAATCAGTAATCCCGACATAGAGTTTACATATTTATTCCTGCCCTGCATCAGCTCTATGACACAGAGGGCAACCACATCCTCATCCAGTGTGCGCCGATTGATATTTTTCTGGTTCTCCCATAAAATATCAGATACCTCTTCCTCCGAAATGCCTAATACCCTCCCGACTTTCACACAGGCGACATGAAAATCTGCCATCCGGATTTTATTTCTGACCTGCACCTCTTCCATATCGTTCAGGGCTGCAGCCAAAACATTGAAGCAGGCTCCGAGCATTTTCGGTCTGTCTTTTTCAAATTCTGCCCACAATTCTTCCTCTGTCAGAACCTTATCAGGAGCAATCCTTTTTAAAGTGAGAATGACCGAACGGTCTAACAGGTCACTTTCTTTTGCAACCAACGAAACCCCGTTGACCGCAACAATCGCCTTTAAATCCAACACAATCTCATCTGCGTTGCGATATAATGCACGCTTTGAAAAGCTTCCCCCGGTAACTGCCACTGCAAGAATATCCGATATTTTACGGCTAAGGGACGATAAGTTATCAAATGTTACAAAGTAGCCGTTATAAAGCCTTACCTCCAGCCCGTCACTGCCTCTCGGAATGCCGCTTCCCAGTTCGCTTGACTTAGGGTCAATCAGTTCCTCCAGCTTTTTGAAGCTGCTGCTCTTGCTGGAACCCTTTTCGCCTGTAAGCACCAGAATGGGATGGTTGATCCTAAGCCCCCACAGGGAGGTCACAAGATACAGCGTGAGAAGCTTTATCTCCCTGTCAGAAGAGAGGTTGAAATGCTTCCTCATATAATCCAGTAATTTCTCCGGCTGAACCTTTAGATTCGGCTCTATCTGGTTGGCATAGTTCGCCGCGTGGCGGAATATGATGCCTGATGTCTTTTCTATCGAAACTTCTCCATCTTCAATCCATACAGCCGTACCCTCTTCCCTATTCAGTTCGTAGGCGTACTGATAGCTGTTGTTAAATACGCGTTTGCAGACTTCAACCTCTTCTGTCGTGTCTGTCCCGATGATCTCGATAATCTCAACTGCGCTCTGCACCTCCTGCACGGAAAGTACTTCTCCGAACCGGGTATAGTAAATCTTTTTTAATGCTTTCCTGAAATCATTCTCATAAAGGGGGAATGCCGCAGCATTGCCCCCAGATTCCTCCACGATACAGTAATACCCGCCTTTGTCATCCTTTGCAACCCTTATCATTTTCTCGTCGAGTAATACCTGCAGGTCTTTCTGTAAATCTTTAGCCATTATGATTGCTCCTTTTTTCTTTATTTAGATAATAATTCAGGTCATATGCAAGTTCTTTTATAAATATCCTGTTAAAACACCCTACAGCCATGACTTTTACCCGCATACCTTCCAAATACGACAAATCGGGCATTCCATCCGGTTTATAAATGGGAAGATTGCTGAATGTTTTATGGGCATGGTATCCGCTCACCCTGCAGAATCGTTTCTGCTCTTTTTTGTTCCTGCGATAAAATGAAAAATAAACTGTTATGGTTTCCTTTGTTTTATCAACTGTAAAATCTGTTATTATTCCATAACGATATTTCATATCTTCGTTCTCCTCCTTTAAATCCTTTAAAATGGATATTGTTATTCAGTTTACAAGGTACAATGCTCAAAAAGCATTTATCTTTAGCGGCTGTCTCCGTTACTCTTCTGCGTCCTGTTCCTGATAATATTCTTCATCAAGCTGTATCTTGCCGACATATAATTTTCCGTCTTCTCCTTTGTTCAGCACAGCGATTACTCTTGTATCGATCAGTTCATCAAGTTCTGCTGAATCGTCAGCTTCTGTATAAATTCCCATTTCACAGCAGAATGCTGCAAACGCTGAATTTATCTCCCAGTCAATGTCGATTCTCTTCATAAACTCTATCTGAGGCTCTTTATCCAATACAATAAAGACTCGAAATGCCCTGTTCCTTTCATCTAATTTGTATCTCGTGATTTCACCTTTGTATTCTTTTCCTGCCCTGACTTCGGGCTTCACAAACTCAATTTTCATTAAAATACCTTTCCGCTCTGCTGCGCGCTAAACAGAGCTTTTTCTTCTGGCTCAAGCTAGTATTATATATATCATAATTTGAACAAAAGCATTACTCAGCAGATTATTGTGAGCAATAGTTCTATTTTTTAACTATTGTCATATAATGAACTAAGTTACTATACTGA
>VSOB01000084.1 GCA_009774625.1 Lachnospiraceae bacterium | reverse complement strand
GCGGTGATACTGGTGCCGGCCTGCATCATTTTCTTTTTTGTGGCAGGAAAAAAGAAAAAAGCCGGCGGGGAAGAGAAGAAAGGGCAGGAGGAGCCGGAAGATGACAGAACTGTGATTTTGAATCATATGTCAGGTATGGAGGATGAAAAAACCACTTTTATGTGGGAGCAAGAAGGGATCAAAGGACTGGTTGCGCTGATGGATATGGGGGAAGGCGGGGCAGTATTCCGGAAAATGATAGATTCCGAAATCGTTGTCGGAAAAGATGAGTCCTGTTGCGATGTGTGTATCCGGTATGATAAAACGGTTTCCAAAAAACATTGCAGGATACGCAGATGGGGGAATGAATTTTTCATATCCGATGAAGGATCCAGCAATGGAACCTATGTAAACGGAAAAAAGATCACCGTTGAGCCTGCAGGGCTTGTGACAGATGATGTCATTAAACTGGGCCGGACACAATTGAAATTCCAGATCCTGGAGTAGGTCCGGCCGGATGGGGACAGGTTTGGGCAGTTACAGACAGATAAGGGAGAACAGAGATGGAATACCGGGTGCGGGTTTATGAAGAAGAAAAAATTCAGGATATTTCCCTGACAGGAAGAGACAGACTTTCTGTAGGCAGCGGGAGGGAGGATGACTGCCGGATTGAAAGCGGGGATGGATGTATCATGGCAGCACATCTTCTGCTGTACATAAGAAACGGAAAATGGTTTGCAGAAAGTCCGGACAAGACTGTAGTCCGGACGGAACGGGAGATAAAAGACGGCGATATTTTCATTTTGAATCAGGAGAAAAAAATCGCTGTCTCTGTTTTTGAAAAAAGTATGGGAAGCACCCAGTCTCTGGATATGGCAGAGCGGGAGAAAACTGTCATCGGCAGGGGAGCACAATGTGATCTGATACTGAAGGGCAACAATATATCCAGGCAGCATGCGGTGATTACATGGGATGGCGCCTCGTATCTGTTGGCAGACAACCAAAGTCTGAATGGTACATTTTTAAACGGCAGGAGAATCCGGGAACCCGAAGCCTTAAAAGAAGGGGATTTGATTGCGGTAGGCAGTTTCGATATTCGCTTCCGTCAGGGCGTATTGACCGTTTGTGACGCAGAAGAAGAGGAAGTGACAGAGCGGCAGAGCGGTTATCCTCACTGGTTCAGTTGTGCACCCCGGCTGCGAAGGGAGCTTCCGGAAGATGTGATAGAGATTCAGAATCCGCCTCAGGCAGCATCGGCGCCGGAGAGCAGTGTGATGCAGACCATTGCGTCCCCGGTGGTGATGGCAATTGTTATGATTTGTATGGTGGGGCTGTCTGTGATGAGTCCGTCCATGCTGCTTTTTACCATTCCCATGTCTCTTGTAACGGTGACATTATCGATAAGCAGCCAGAAAAAGCAGAAAAGGAAATATCAGGAGCGGATTACGGAGCGGGAAAAACAGTACAATGTCTGGCTGGATGGAGTGGAAAAAGAGATCCGGACGCTGAAAAGCAGACAGTTGGTAGCCATGCAGCTTGAAAATCCTTCTCCGTCGGAATGCCTTGGGCTGTTGGAAACACGGGATGCCAGACTGTGGAACCGGTGCGCTTCGGATTCGGATTTTATGAGTCTGCGGCTGGGTGTAGGCGAAGGGAATATCAGCTTTACTGTCAAGGGTCAGCAAAAAGGGTTTACGATGGAACAGGATCCTTTGCTGGAACGGGCAAAGGAGATTGAAGCCAAGGCACAGACAATACAGGATATTCCTCTGGTCTGCGATGTCAGGACAGAAAGACTGGTGGGAATCATCGGAGAACGGGAAGCGGCTGTCCGGCTGGCAGAAAATATGATCATTCAGGCCACGGCCCATCACTCTTATGAAGAACTGAAACTTGTGGTGGTCTATTCCGGAAAAGAGGCGCGGCGGTGGGAATGGGTCAAGTGGCTGCCGCATTGCTTTGATGGCAACAGAGAGCGGCGGTATATCAGCAGTACGGGAAAAGGGGCCGATGCGCTGCTGAAAGAACTGGAAGAGGTTTTCAAAACACGGAGTATGGCGGACAAGGAGGAAGTCGTATGTGCTCCTTATTATCTCTTTGTGTTTACCGAGATGGCATATGCAGAAAACCAGTCCATTATGAAATATCTTCTGAATGAAGAGGATATCGGTGCAGGCGCTATTTTCCTGTATGACGAAATGCATCGGCTTCCCAAAGAATGCAATGCCATGATCGAAGTGAAGCACGGATCGGGAATGATGATACAGAAGCGGGATATGAACCGGAAACAAAGATTCCGGATCGATTCCTTTGGGGAAACGTATTGCGAACGCTTTGCAAGAAATATGGCGCCTGTGCGGCTTTTGGGAAGCGGGGCAGGCAGCGCGCTGCCGGCCTGCGTGACTTTTCTGGAAGGTTACGGAGTCCATACGCCGCAGGAATTGCATGCAGAGCAAAGGTGGGCATCCTCTGCGGTGTATGAATCTATGGCTGTACCCATTGGTGTGAAAGCAGACGGAGATGCCTTTTTATTTGATATTCATGAGAAAAAATATGGCCCTCATGGACTTGTGGCCGGTATGACAGGATCCGGTAAGTCGGAGATGGTACAATCCTGGATTTTGTCGATGGCGCTGAAATTTTCCCCGGCAGATGTTTCGTTTGTGCTGATTGATTTTAAAGGGACGGGCCTGCTTCTGCCCTTTGCGGACCTGCCCCATCTGGCGGGTACGATATCTGATCTGGACAATAAAATACAGAGAAACCTGATCGCACTGGAAAATGAGCTGTCCAGAAGAAAAGAACTGCTGGATCGATATGGTGTGAAGAATATCAATGATTATCTGAAGCTGCAGCGGGCAGGCGGGGCACAGGAACCGTTGTCCTATCTGTTTGTGGTAATCGATGAATTTGCGGAGTTCAAAATACAGTTTCCGGATTTTATGACAGTGACAGATCGGATTTTTGCCATTGGCCGGACACTTGGTGTGTTTGCTGTTTTGCTGACTCAGAAGCCGGCGGGTGTGGTGGATGATAAGATGTACGCCAATACAAGATTCCGCTGGTGTCTCAAAGTGGCGAGTGTTTCGGACAGCAGGGAAATGCTGCATCATGGGGATGCTGCCGGGATCACTGTACCGGGACGGGCTTATATCCAGGTAGGCGAGGATGAGATCTATGAGCTGATACAGTCTTATTACAGCGGCGCGGTTTACCGGCCGGATCTTGAAAACCAGTCCACGGCCGGCCAGCGGGTGGCTGTGGTGGAAGAAAACGGCCACCGTACATATTATGAAAATGAAGAGAAAGAACAGGCATTTGTATCGGAACGGACAGAGATTTCCGAAATTGTCTCCTATCTGAAGGAAACTGCGAAGCGCAGTAAAAGTCAAAGTGCAAAGCAGATCTGGCTGCCCAGACTGGCGGATCGGATCTGTCTGGAGGAGATACAAAATTCCGCTTATCAAAATGGCATATGGCAGGAGCAGGAGGAAGAGGGACTCCGGCCTGTTGTCGGCCTGATCGACGATCCTGCGGCGCAGAGCCAGTATCCGCTTACCTTTGATTTTACAAAAGACGGACATATGGCCGTGTTCGGTGCGCCCGGAACCGGCAAGACAACTTTACTGCAGACTGTGATATTGTCTATGATAAAAACCTATTCTCCGGAAGCGGTCAATCTTTATCTGATGGATTTTGGAAGCTGGAGCCTGGGAATATTCAGGGAATTTCCTCATGTAGGCGGTGTGGCAAACGACAATGAGGATGAGAAAATCGAAAAGCTGGTGCAGCTCCTGGAGCGGAAACTGAAAGAGAGAAAAGAAAAGTTTTCAAAGGCCGGTGTGGGAAGCCTGCAGGCATACCGGCAGGAGACAGGGGAGAAGATGCCGTATATCGTGTTGGTTCTGGACAATTTTGCCCCTGTACTGCAGCTTTATCCGGAGTTGGACGGATTCTTTATCCGGTTTACCAGAGAGGGCGGCAGTTATGGCATGTATTTTCTGGTGACAGCCGGCAATACCATGACGCTGGGATTTCGCATTCATCAGAACATCAAGATGGCTGTGGCTCTGAATCTGTCGGATCGGTCAGATTATCAGAGTATTGTGGGAAAAACAGGCGGGCTGGAGCCGGAAAATAAAGATGGACGGGGCCTGGTGAAAGGCAATCCGCCGCTGGAGTTTCAGACAGCGCTGCCTGACGGAGGCGCAGGCGAGGGAGAGCGGACGGCTTATATCCGCAGCCTGGCCGGGCAGATGAGCAGAGAATGGAAAGGAAAAAAGGCAGCGCCGATACCGCTGCTGCCTGACCGTATCCCATATGGTATGGCTTTGGGGGAAGGGATCACACTGGGGCTTTCCGCACAGTATGTGGAGCCGGTATGTCTGGCACAGACAAGGGCACATTATCTTCCGGTTGTGGGGATGTGCGGAAGCGGGAAAAGCAATATGATGCAGGTTCTGGCAAAGCAGTCGCTTGGACAGGAAAAGGTGCAGATCGCTTATCTGGATACGCAGTGTATGGCAGGAGAGCTGGCAGGGGAGGACAGATGCCGGTATATGACGGAAGCGGGGGCTTTCGATACATATATGAAGGAGTTGGTTCCTCTGCTGCAGGAACGAAAAAACAGACACGATCAGAACAAAGATGCGGGGTTTGATCCGATTGCCATTTTTGTGGACGGTTACAAACAGGCATTTGACCAGTTGGAGGAGCAGACAATCAAACGTATGGAAGCAGTGATCCGGCTGGGGAAAGGACTGGAGGTATATCTTTATATCGCAGAAGATGCGGATGTATTCAGCCGTCTGTGCGGACAGGGAGAGGCGGTATGCATGCTGATGGCCAGAGAGAATACGGCTGTTTTGCTGGGCGGCAGCCTGATTTCGTATCCGGTCTTTCATGCAGAACAGTCAGGTCCGCAGAAAAAACAGGCGCTGGGACAGTGGGAAGGGTATCTGCTGGAGCAGGGCAATGTAACAAGATTTAAAGCAATGGCAAAAGACTGAAACAGATGAAATGCAGGGAGTGATGTGGGATGGATGACAGAGAAAGATATGGACTGACCGCAGATGAAATATTATACCTTTCGGCAGGCCTTGGTATGGACAAATTTTACGGGATACCGGACCGCCTGTCGTCTCTTTCCCGGCAGGCGCTGCAGATGCGGGTGTTGGAAATACAGGATTCTCTGAGTCAGAAAGGGTATCTCCAGTCTGATTTTGATGGAAACATGCAGACAGACAGCATGCTTTTACAAATGCTGGCGGCATGTGGAGACAACGATGGATTTCTGTGTTTTGAATATTGCCTGGGCGGCAGTACACAGACGGGACGGCTGTATTTTATCAAAGGGGAAAGCGTTTACAAAATGACGCCTGAGGAAAATCTGTATCGGTTTGCGCCGGTTGCCTGGGAAGAGATGAAAGCGGAGGTGTTCGGAGCGCTTGCCTGGAAGGAAACAGAAGAGGCGGCAGAGTTTCCTTTTACAATTTTGCAGCGTGATCTGGAAAAGGCAGCCAGGCTGGCAGGACGCAGTGCGCAGAAAAAGGCGGAAGGAGTGCTGCTGGAAGCCGGAGCCGGTATCTGTATGACAGAAACCATACTTGCCGGTATGACCGGCGGGGCTGATTTTTATTCTCTGCTCTTTTTTGATTCGCAGACAGAAGAGTCGCCGGGACTGAGCATCCAGTTTCTGCAGGGGAAGATACTGGCAGCAATGGAGTATGAGACAGTGAATGACGAGGACTGTGTGAGGTTTCGGGAACTGGAACGAAAAGAGCTGGATGCGCTGCTGGAAAAGGGATTTGTCATGCTGGGAGCCGCTTCACGGACAGCAAGGCAGGGGATAGAGTTTGCATAAGGAGGAGGACGGGAATGGGCTTTATACAGGTGGATTATGACAATGCCATCGCGCAGGCAAAGCGGCTGGAGGCCGCAGCGGACCAGTGCGGAGAGGCTTACAGGGCGATCAGACTCCAAAGCGGCAGATCAGAGCGGTTCTGGCAGGGAAATTCCGGCAATGTCATACGGACGAAAATGGCGGAATCGGTTAAAGAACTGCAGACGGTGCAGAGCGATCTGAGGGAAACGGCGGCGGTCATCCGGAAGGTGGCGGAAGAACTGCGCAGGAAAGACAAAAAACTCTCCGGTGTTCACGGATAGGAGGAGTATATGGCAGACAGGATTATGCTGACCCCGGATGAGCTTCGGGCCAGAGCCAGGGAAATCAGAAAATTTAAAGAAGCGGATGAAGTTATTCTCGGCAAAATGACCAATCTGGTTTCTTCTTTGTGTACGGTTTGGCGGGGAACTGCCCAGGATGGTTTTGTGAATCAGTACACAAAGGGCAGAGAGGACTTTATGAACCTTCACAGGACGCTGGATTACATTGCCGGAATGCTGGAACAGACGGCAGCCGGGATGGAGCGGACGGATAACGGCCTGCGCAGCAGCATTGAGCGCATATAGGACGGTGATACATAAGGAGGAACAGATGGCAAAAATAGATATTGTGACTGCTGATCTGCATATCCTGTCATCAAAACTGAAACAGACCGAAAGGTGTCTGCAGCAGGCACATCAGATGGTTGCTGCTGCACAGGGAGGGCTGTCTATGCAGGTGTCATCCAGATCGGCGATCAGCAGCAGGATGGAGCAGGCAAAGAAAAAGCTGTCTCTGCAAAGGGCGAAGGTCGGGAAAATGTCGGCATACAGCATGCAGGCAGCAGAAGAATTTACCGATACGGATCGGAGAAACGGCCGGAATCTCAGTGATCTTTTCGATAATCTGAACCGGATGATGGGAAGGATGGCAGGCAGTGTGAAACATTTTAACCAGTCTGTGACGGTACAGCGCTACCGGTCTGTGGCAGGTATTTTTCTGGCGGCGGGCAGTGTGCTGACGGTTTCCGGTATCAGTGGGCCTGGCCACAGCAGCGGAGGCGGCAGGCATGACGGCGGCAGTGGGGCGGCGGCAGGCGGTGTGCTGGGTGCACTGGCGGCAGGCGGTGTGATTGGCGCCGGTACACAGACCACAGAAAATGTGTCAGCCGGACAGACAACGGGTAATGCATCCATCGGGCAGACGGGAAATACAGCCGGCGGTTATGGTATGACTGCACAGCAGCCGGCAGCGTCAACGAATACAGAGCAGAGCGGGCAGTCGTCCGGCGGGAATGCGTTTGGTGGAAAGCTGGTATCTTTTGATGCGTCTGCTTATAAAAACAAAACGAATGGAACATATAAAGATTATTTTGTGGTGCCGGGCATGAAGCCTGAGTTTGTTATCCTGCAGGGTAGCTCAGACTACAGCAAATTTCCCAATTTTGACAGCAAAGGATGTACATGCTGTACCTATTGGACGATTGCCAGCGCCTGGCAGGGAAGCGCAAAAGGAAAGCCGACAGACAGTTATTTGAAAAGTCAGTTGGCGGCACACAGCAGTACGGAATTAAATCCTGCCAATATATGGGAAGAGGCCAAAAAATATACATCGAAGGTACAATATCTGGAATCCATTTGCCGGAATCTGGAAGCAGGCATTCCGATCGGAGTCAGAGTGAATTCTGATTCCGGCGGGCATACGATTTCCTGTGTGGGACTGAAAAAGGGGACAGATATTGCGGCGCTGAAACAAAAGGTGGCCGCGCTGGGTAAGGCTCCGGATCAGAAAGCATACGATGCTCTGCTGAAAGATTTTCAGAACAATATCCTGGTTTCTGATTCGGGTTCCGGAAAGATCACCACACTGGATAACTTTTCGATTCTTATGGAAAAGAGTCTCTGGTATCCGAAGGGTGCGCCTGTGATTAAAAAATAAAATCAAGGTTTCAGTCAGCGAAAGCTGTCAGGGATAAACAAAAGAAGTTAGATCAAAGGAGGAAAAGAAGTATGGCATTGATTCAGGTAACACCGGAAACATTGAGAAGCAAAGCGGCGGATGTCCGCACCTACAGGTCGGAGCATGACGAGGTGATATCCAGACTGAAAAATCTGGTTTATGCACTGAATGAGGTGTGGAAGGGGGATGCCCAGGATGCGTTTCTGGCCAAATTTGAAAGCATGCAGTCCACTTTTACCAATTTTTCAGAATTGCTGGAAGGATATTCCAAGCTGATGGATGCGGCAGCCAATGAACTGGAATCCACAGACCAGTCTCTGAAAACCACAATGAATAACTTCGGCTGAGAGGTAACGGCATGGAATACGCACTTGTTACGGTCAGGGCGGAAAAGATGCACTGGCAGGCGGATATGGAACTGCCTGCCAGAATGAAAATCAAAGAGCTGGCTGTCCGGATTCTGGAAACGCTGAAACTGTATGAAGAAGAACGGTTCTGCCATGTTTCGGAAATCAGCCTGTTCCATGAGCAGAAAAAACTGCATAAGGATGCTGCGCTGGCAGATTATGGGATCTGGGACGGCAGTATCCTGGATATCAGATATTGATACCAAAGAAGCGAAGGCAGGAGACTGAAAGGGGGAAACAGGCTTGTGCTTAAAAATAGAGGGCGCTGTGGCCACACATGCAGGCAGGGTACGCTCAGGGAACGAGGACAATTACTATCTGTTTGGAAATTATCGGTATGATACCGGGATCCGGCAGAAGCGGGAATATAAGACGGTCCTGGCACAGCAGATGGCAGCGGCAGTGTATGACGGAATGGGCGGAGAGGAAGCCGGAGAGGTGGCTTCTCTGCTGGCAGTGAAAGAATGTATGCCCTGTACAATAGAGGAAATAAGAGAGGCCATCTGCCGCCAGATATATTCTGCCAACGAGGCGGTCTGCAGAGAAATGAAACGAAGAGGCGGCGGACGTATGGGAACAACGGTCGCCGCTCTGTATGTGGATGCGGATACGGCTGTGTGCTGCAATGTGGGCGACAGCCGGTGCTATTTTATGCGGGGAGGTACACTGCGGCAGTTATCTGTGGATGACAGTGAGGCTAGGACAATGGTGGAAATGGGGATTCTGTCGCCTGAGAAAGCCAGAGCCAGCAAGAGCTGGCACAAGCTGACCCAGCATCTGGGGGTACATCCGGATGAATTTGTGATTGAACCTCATATCAGCGAACCCATTTCACTGAGGGCCGGGGATCTGTTTCTCCTGTGCAGTGACGGATTGAGCGATATGGTTCTGGACGATGAAATCGCACAAATCGTAAGAGCGGGAAAAACAGCCATGCAGACGGCGGACGCACTGGTGGAGGCTGCGTTGGAGCGGGGCGGACGGGACAATGTGACCGCGATGGTCCTGCAGGTAAAAGAGGACACAGTAGGACAGGAGATAACAGGTGTGCTGGGATATTTGAAAAAGCTCCCTGCGGCAGTATGGATTCTGCTGTTTTTTCTGGCGGCAGCGGTGATTATCATCGCATAGAAACGAATGAGAGGGAACAGGAATGGAACTATCATATTACAAAAGCATGGAACCCTTCTGGGGCGTATGGAGAATCAGACGGCTAATTGGGGAAGGCAGTTTCGGCAAAGTGTTTGAAATCGAACGGGAGGATTTTGGCAGGACTTACAAGGCGGCTCTGAAGGCCATTACGATTCCCCAGAGCCAGAGCGAACTGAAAAGTGTTCTGGCAGACGGCATGGATCTGCAGAGTGCAACGAACTATTACAAGAGCTTTGTGGAAGAAGTGGTGGATGAGTTTGCGTTGATGGCAGGTCTGAAGGGAAACAGCAATATTGTCAGCTATGAGGATCATATGGTGATAGAGCACAAAGACGGAGTGG
>VSOB01000083.1 GCA_009774625.1 Lachnospiraceae bacterium | reverse complement strand
GAGGAAGAGGAAGAAGTCTTTGAGAGAGCTGGTTGTGAGATGATTTCAATGTTCGGTTTTGAGGGTATGGAGGGAAGTGAATATACCTGTGTGGGAGCGCTGTAACGAGGCGTTCTTTTTTTATTGTATTAAGAAGGCGGGCATGAAAAAAGTATGGAAATATTGTGTATTGGATATATATTTTTTGAAAAATATATGCTATAATAAAAACGCACATTGTTGTGCAGATGAATCAGCAGCCTGATGGTTGACGATATTATAAATCGGGGTGTTATACGTGGAGAGGTGAAGGGCATGGATACAAAAATATTGTTGGAAAATGGAACAAATGAGCTGGAAGTATTGGAGTTTACGCTGGACGGAAATTTATACGGGATCAATGTTGCAAAGATACGTGAAATTATCAATTATCAGGAGGTAACGCCGGTACCGAATGCGCATCCCAGTATTGAAGGAATTTTTATGCCGCGTGACAAAATGATAACAGCGATTGATTTAAAAAACTGTCTGCAGAGAGGACAGTCCAAGCCGGGCGGATTGTTTATTGTGACGAATTTCAATAAGCTGGACATTGCGTTTCATGTCGATTCTGTAATCGGAATACATAGAGTATCATGGAAAGATATTATAAAGCCGGGTGCTACCGTATCAACGCCTGAAGATGGAGTCTCCACAGGAATTATCAAATTTAATAACAAGTTGATTATTATACTCGATTTTGAGAAGATCGTAACAGACATCAATCCTGAGACAGGATTGAAAGTTACAGACATAGAAGCATTGGGAGAACGGAAGAGAAATGATGTACCGATTTTGATTGCAGAGGATTCCGCGCTGCTGAATAAGCTGATCGTGGATTCTCTCAGGAAGGCAGGATATCATAATCTGATCCGCACTGAAAATGGACAGCAGGCATGGGATGTGATCAAAGAGTGCAGGGAAGAAGGTACTCTGGAGGAGCATGTGAAGTGTGTCATTACAGATATTGAGATGCCCATTATGGATGGTCACAGATTGACAAAACTGATCAAAGACCATGAGGACACCAGTAATATTCCGGTGATTATTTTTTCATCTCTTGTAAACGAAGAGATGAGAAAGAAAGGGGAGGCATTGGGAGCAGATGCACAGCTTTCCAAGCCGGAGATCGGAAATCTGGTAAAGGTTATTGACGGACTGGTGAAATAGACAGACGGTTTAAGCCGGGAGGATTCCCGGCTTATTTTTAAGATATAAAAGCAGATGCAAAGGTTTTTGGCGGAGAATATGGAAGATGCAGGAGAAAGTAACCTTATTATTGGAAAAAATAGAACATGCTCAGCTTGTACTGGTTGGTATTGGCGAAGCATTTGCTTCCGGGAAATCTCTGGCATATGTGGAGGCAGCCTATCATAATTTGGCGAACATGCTGGAAGGAAAAAATTATTTTGTGATAACTACCTGTACAGACAGGAAGATTGAAAGCGCAGGACTGAAAAAGGAACGGGTGGTATGTCCTTTGCTGGAAGAAAACGATCAGGAAAAAGAGACGGTTTGGGATATCTATCTGAAATGGCTGCAGGGAACGCTGCATAAAAAGTTGTTGGTATTGGAACTGGGGGTTGGACTGGTTTATCCGAATCTGATTCGTTTTCCTTTTGAAAAAACAGTATTTTATAACCAAAAGGCAGAACTGGTCCGGGTACATGATAAATTGTTTCAGCTTCCGGTGGAATTGAAAGGCAGGGGAATATCTGTTGAGGAAGATGCAGTTCGTCTGCTTGCCTTTGTCGAAAACTGAGAAAAGTGTTTGAATGAAAATCAGAATGTGATATACTTGGCATAGAAAGTGTGAATGGAGCGGAGGAAGTCCATGAGTTCAAATGAGGATTATCTGGATAGCTTATTGCGGTCAGTGAGCGGTGAGACGTCGGAAAAGCAGGCCGATGTCCGGAATGAAGAGAATGATGTTATGAAAGAAACCAACTCGGATGAGTTGAAAGCTGAGTCTATGGCGGACACGTCGGAAGAGGAGGGACTGGATCTGGAGGATTTGGAATTTCCGGAGCTGGCCAGACTCTTTGATGAGGAGCCGGATGAGGCAGAGACAGAAGAAAATCAGGAGGCAGAAAAGCCGGAAATCTTGCCGGAGCCGGAAATACCGACAGAACCGGAAACAGAGCCGGCACCTTTGCCGGAGTCGGAAGCAGAGTCGGCATCAGAAGGGCTGGAAGAACCGGCAGTATTGCCGGAACCGGAAACAGAGTCAGGGGAAACGATCCTTCTGTCGGATGCAGAGACAGAAGAACCGGCACTTTTGCCGGAAACGGAATCAGGGGAGTCAGACATGTCCGGAGAGCCGGAAGCTCTTTTGTCAGCAGGGGATATGGAAGAAGCGGTGCTGCCTTCAGATTTGGATGCGGGTGTGGATGACGCAGGGATTTTACCGGATGTGGATCTGGGTGAAGAGGCTGTGCCGGATCTGGATATAGCGGATCTGGAAGCGCTGATGGCGCCGGAGGAAGCAGAAACCGGAGACGGGACCGTCGCATTGCCGGAACCGTCGGGAATCATGGATTTGATGGATCCTATTGATGAGGACAGTGAGCTGGCGGAAATCAGCGAAATGTTGAGTATGTCCGACGGCGGTCCGGTTCTGGATGATGACGACGACGATATGAAGAGTCTGATGGAAAGCCTTTCCAGGGGCGGAGTAGAGACAGAAGAGGACATAGCTGGCGGGGAGGCAGAAGAGATACCCCAGGAGGCTGCAGAAGAACGAAAGGGACTGTTCGGTAGGAAGAAGGACAAAAAAGCAAAAAAACAGAAGGATTCCCCGAAGGCAGGAGCAACTGAAAAAGGTCCCGGACTTTTTAAGAAGCTGTTTGCTTTTTTTCTGGATGAGGATGAATTTGACGATATTGGCGAAGATAAGGGGCAGTTGGATCTTTCACAGGAGAACATAGCAATCTTAGAGGGGCTGGATAAAGACAGCGAAAAATCCAAAAAGAAAGCGAAAAAAACCAGGGAAAAGAAGCCAAAGGAAAAGAAACCCAAAGAAAAGAAGCCAAAGGAGAAAAAGCCGAAAAAAGAAAAGAAACCCAAGCCGAAAAAGGAGAAAAAACCGAAGGAGCCAAAAGAACCGGAAAAACCGTTAAAGCCGATTGGGAAGAAAAAGATCATCACCACTGTTTTTCTTGCGCTTACAGTATTTGGGATGATTATGTTGTTTACTTCTTATATTCCTGATATTATGGAACGTCAGGAAGCCGAAACAGCCTTTCAAAGCGGTGATTACCAGAAAGCCTATGATTTGCTTGTAACCAAAAAGCTAAAGGACAAAGACGAAAAAATGCTGCGGGGTGCCACGCTGTGTCTGCAGATGGAGCGCAAGCTGGAATCCTATGAAAACTTTGGTAAGCTGGAAGGAATGGAGATAGAACAGCTTCATGCCCTGATCAGCGGTGTGGATAAATACCGGAAGATACAGGAAGAGGCGGAGCAATATGGAGTAGGAGAGCCGGTAAAGAACAGTTATCTGGATATACTGGGGATTCTTCAGTCAGAATATGGCGTTTCCGAGGAAAAGGCAAAGGAGCTTTCTCTGATTATGGACAGTGTACCCTATACCAAGGAGCTGAAGCGGATACTGGGTCAGGAAGTGATTGATTTTCCCCCAAGAGACGGTGAGAGAGAAGCGCCGGTGACTGAGGAGCCGGCTCTGCCGGCAGAGGATATCATCGTGCCGGAGGATACAGGAGAAATACTGGAAACAGAAACACATGAATGGAGTGATCTGGAAGATGATACTCTGACAGAACCGGAATATGAAGAAGACATAAGTGATGAAATGGAACCGGATGGTTTGACGGGGAATGATTTACAGCCGACAGAGTAGCTGACAGAGGAGTGGCTGATGGTAGCGATTATTGATTATGATGCGGGCAATATCAGAAGTGTGGAAAAGGCACTGCAGTTTCTTGGGGAAGAAACCTGTATTACAAGAGACAGGCATATGATTCGGAAAGCAGATCGGGTGATTCTGCCGGGTGTGGGCGCTTTTGGAGAGGCTATGAAAAAGCTGTGCAGTTATGATCTGGTGGCGGCAATACAGGAAGTGGCAGACAGCGGGACACCGTTTCTCGGAATCTGTCTCGGCCTGCAGCTTTTATTTGAATCCAGTGAGGAAAGCAGGGGGGAGCGGGGACTTGGCATCCTGCCAGGCAGGATTGTCCGGTTCCCGGAATCACCGGCATGTAAGGTTCCCCATGTGGGCTGGAATTCTCTGCAGTTTCCGCAGCCGGGCCGGCTGTTTCAGGGAATTGAGGAAGGCGCCTATGTGTATTTTGTACATTCCTATTATCTTCAGGCACAGCAGGAGGAGATCGTGAAGGCAACGACACAGTATGGAGTCAGGGTACATGCTGCCGTGGAAAAGGGGAATGTGTTTGCCTGTCAGTTTCATCCGGAAAAAAGTTCGGAAGTGGGTCTTACGATTCTGAAAAATTTTATGGCTGTTTAAACGGGAGGAAAAAGGATGCATACGAAAAGAATCATCCCCTGTCTGGATGTAAACGGCGGAAGGGTGGTAAAGGGCGTTAACTTTGTCAATCTCAGAGATGCCGGGGATCCGGTGGAGATCGCAGAGGCGTATGATAAGGCGGGAGCGGATGAGCTGGTTTTTCTGGACATTACGGCTTCCAGTGATGCAAGAAGTACCGTTGTGGATATGGTGCGCAGAGTGGCGGAAAAGGTATTTATTCCGTTTACCGTGGGTGGCGGTATCCGGACAGTAGAGGATTTTAAGGCTATTTTGCGGGAAGGCGCAGATAAGATTTCGATCAATTCTGCGGCCATCGGCAGACCAGAGCTGATCTGTGAGGCAGCGGACAGATTCGGCAGTCAATGTGTGGTGGTGGCGATAGATGCCAGAAGGCGGGCTGACGGCTCTGGCTGGAATGTGTATCAGAACGGAGGACGGATTGATACCGGACTGGATGCCCTTGTCTGGGCAGCCAAAGTAAACGAGCTGGGCGCCGGTGAGATATTGCTGACCAGTATGGACTGTGATGGCACTAAGGCCGGGTATGATCTGGAGTTGACCAGAGCAGTGGCAGAGCGTGTGTCCATACCAGTGATTGCTTCGGGAGGCGCAGGAAGCAGGGAACATTTTTATGATGCCCTGACTGTTGGGGGAGCGGATGCGGCACTGGCTGCTTCGCTGTTTCATTATAAAGAACTGGAGATCATGGAAGTAAAGAATTATTTGTACGACAGACAAGTTTCTGTAAGATTGTAGAGACAGGAGACAAAAGAGATGGCACCGATTTCAAATGACTGGTTAGAACCTTTAAAAGGAGAATTTTCCAAACCGTATTACAAAAAGCTGCATGAAAAGGTGTTGGAGGAATACAATACCAGAAAAATTTTCCCGGCAGCGGATGATATTTTTAATGCGTTTCATTTGACACCTTTGCAGGAAGTAAAGGTGGTGATATTAGGCCAGGATCCCTATCATGGAGACGGACAGGCACATGGTCTGTGTTTTTCTGTCCGTCCGGAAGTGGATATTCCCCCGTCTCTTGTAAATATTTATCAGGAGCTGCATGATGATCTTGGATGCGATATTCCAGACAACGGATATCTGGTAAAATGGGCAAAGCAGGGGGTATTGATGCTCAATACAGTGCTTACGGTACGTGCCCATGCAGCCAATTCCCACAGGGGCATTGGCTGGGAAGAGTTTACAGATGCGGCGATTCGCATCCTGGATACTCAGGACAGGCCTATTGTTTTTATCCTCTGGGGTAAACCGGCTCAGATGAAAAAGAAAATGCTGCACAATCCGAAACATTTGATTCTGGAAGCGCCTCATCCAAGCCCTTTGTCTGCATACAGAGGATTTTTCGGCAGTAAACCTTTCAGCAAGACCAATGCGTTTCTGAAGGAAAACGGACTGTCAGAGATTGACTGGCAGATAGAAAACGTAAGATAATAAAAAGAGTGTTGACTCTTACAAAAAAGATTTGCAAAATAGGACAGAATATGTTATAATAATATCTGTTCTGAGCAGGAGTGGCGGAATGGCAGACGCATCAGACTCAAAATCTGACGTAGGTGACTATGTGTGGGTTCAAGTCCCATCTCCTGCATGAATCGGCGTGAAGCAGAGTATTCGGATTCTGGCTTCACGTTTTTTATTCATGACAATAGAAAGTTCGTGCAGCGTACTTTATATTGTGATATAGATTCGGATGTCAATAGCCTGTTGCAGTTTGGCGGCCTGTTGCTGGTGTGGCCCGCAGCAGGCGGGGAATCCAGCACACAGGCTTCTTGTTTCATTTATGACATATAAAAAGAACGGGAGGAGCTCAGGCATGTATAATCCCCATCTTGAAACGTTTCTGAAAGTAGCAGATGCCGGCAGTTTTAATAAAGCCGCTGAACAGTCCTATATCACCCCTACGGCAGTGATCAAACAGATCAATCTTCTGGAAGCGGATCTGGATATCAAACTTTTTGAACGGACCCATCGGGGATTGACATTGACAAAAGCAGGAGCCTCTTTTTACAATGATGCAAAGTATGTCATTCAGTATTGCAGAGATTCTGTCATCCGTGCCCGAAATGCGATGCAGAGAGATGAAAATGTGATCCGGATCGGAACCTCACCGATGACACCGGCACAGATTCTTGTGGAATTATGGCCGAAGATCCATGAACTTTGTCCGGAAATTAAATTTCAGCTTGTTCCTTTTGAAAATACACCGGAGAATGCAAGGGAGATTTTGAAAAATCTGGGACAGCATATTGATGTGGTGGCAGGCATTTTTGATGACACGATGCTGAATCTTCGTCAGTGTAAAGGATTTGAGATTTCAAGACAGCCGATATGCTGTGCAGTGTCGGTCTATCACCGCCTTGCAGATAAAAACAGACTGGAAATCCAGGATCTGTATGGGGAAAATCTGATGCTGATGCACCGGGACTGGAGCCATTATGTGGATCGCCTTCGGGATGATATCTGGCAGAACTATGGGGACATACATATAGTGGATTTCGATTTTTACAGTGTGGAGGTGTTTAACCGCTGCGAAAACGGCAACGATATTTTGATGGCTGTTCAGGCCTGGGATAATGTTCACCCTCTTCTGAAGGTGATACCTGTAGCATGGGAACATTCCATTCCTTATGGCCTGCTGCATGCAAAGGCTCCGTCCAAGACGGTCAGCCGTTTTCTGGATGCAGTGCAGACGGTACTTTGCCGGTAGGAAGAGCTATAACCTATAAGTATAAACTGATGAACAAAACGAGACTTCTGTGAAAGTCTCGTTTTTTTTATACTATAGTCAGCAGTAAGAAGAAATCCATTTGTTTAAGGAGTGAGGATCAGGGTGAAAAAGATGGTCGTCATGGGGGTAACAGCGATTATGCTGACAGCATTGTTATGTTCCTGCGGGAGCAAAGGGCGGATGGGCAATACGGAAATGAAAGAGCATATTCCGGAGGATGCGACAGCATTTTGGGAAAGACAGATGGAAGTGTGAGAGGAGAAACCATGAACAATTTTATTTTTGAGAATGCGACAAAAACATTTTTTGGAGAAGGCTGTGTGAAAGAGTATCTTGCCTGTCTTGCCGGTCATTATGGAGAGAATGTGCTGCTTGCCTATGGAGGAGGCTCTATCCGGAAAAATGGCATCTACGATCAGGTAATGGAAAGTCTTACAAAAGCGGGAAAAAAGGTGACAGAGTTTTCCGGTATTATGTCAAACCCCACTTATGAAAAAGTGCTGGAAGGCGCCAGGCTGGCAAAAGAAAATAAAGTGGATTTGATTTTGGGAGTGGGCGGCGGAAGTGTGATGGATTGTTGCAAGGCGGTATCTATGGCGGCTGTCTATGACGGCGATGTCTGGGAGGATTTTTGGGCAAGGCCGGGCATTGTAGAATTTGAGCCGCTGCCGTTGGGGGTCATTGTCACCGCCGCCGGAACAGGAAGCGAGATGAACGGCGGAGCCGTGATTACAAATAAAAAACTGAAAATAAAGACAGGACGGGACTATCCCGGATGCAATCCGAAGTTTGCACTGATGGATCCGGTTTATACTTACAGTGTGCCGAAAAAACAGATGGTATCCGGCGGGTTTGATACCCTTTCTCATATTATGGAAATCTATTTCAGCAAGCCGGATGAGGAAAATGTATCAGATGATATTTCGGAAGCATTGATGTGCGGCGTGATCCGGGATCTTCGGTCAGCGATACAAAACCCGCAGGACTATACTGCCAGGAGTAATCTGATGTGGGCGGCAACTATGGCGGAAAACCGTATCATCAAATTGGGTAAGCAGACGGATTTCGAATGCCATCAGATGGAACATCAACTGGGGGCCTATGTGGACTGTAATCATGGAGAAGGGCTGGCTGTTCTGCATCCTGTATATTACAGACATATTTACAGGGAAGGGCTTTCAAAATTCCGTCGGTTTGCCGTGAATGTGTGGAAGATTCCCGCAAAAGGAAAACGGGAAGAAGAACTGGCTTTGGCGGGCGTGGAAGCTCTGGCGGATTTTATCCGGGAGATCGGGCTGCCGACTACTTTGCGGGAACTTGGAATCAATGAAAGGGTTGATTTAAAAGCGATTGCGGATTCCTGTAATCTTTTACCCGGAAGTTATAAAAGAATGACCCATGAGGAAATTCTGGAGATATTTCAGGAATGTTATTAAGGAGGAAAAGCAGAATGTGGAAAATTTCTAAATTTACAGCCATGCTTATGGCAGGAATGCTCTTCGTGACAGGCTGCGGAAGCAGCGGCATGGAGAGTGTCAGGGAAAATCCCGATGCAGTAAAAAGCAGCGTGGTACAGGAGAGCGTACCAAAAGCAGAAGCGGATTTGCAGGACAGCGTGGAAGAAAGGGGAAGTATCGAGTCAAAAGACAGCGTTCCTTTTCCTGTCGGTCAGGCAATTGATTCCGATTCTTTTACCGGAACAGCATATTTGGCGCCGATGATTGCGAATGACGATGTATATCATTTCCCGCAGACAAATCATGTAACTTTTGAGCCGGGATCCAGAAGCGGCTGGCGCAGTCATGGTAAAATGTAGGCATAAAGCCCCGTATTGCCGGAAAATCAAGCAATACGGGGCTTTTCTGTTACTAATTTGTTATTAGTTCAATATTCAATTTTAGTTCGTCTATATTTTTGTGGGTGTAAACCCGTTCCCCCGTCCCTTTGGACTTATGCCCCATGATCCGGTCAATGCAGACCTTATTTGCCCCGGCAGAATCAAGGCGGCTTCTGAATGTGTGGCGGCACTCATGCGGAAGGTGTTCCATTTCCAGCTTGTCCATGATCCCCGCCCAAAACTTCCTATATTGCGTCTGGCTTAACTTTTTCCCGCCGTACTCAAACAGATAACCGCTTTTTGATTGTTCAGCCCTACTTTGAACAATGTGAAATATTTTTGAATGGATGGGTACAAGCCTTTGTTTCCCGGCAGCGGTTTTCACACCGCCCGTCATAGTCCCTATTTCAAAATCAATATCTTCTGTTTTCAGCTTTATCATTTCTGAAATCCTGAACCCGGTGTATAAGAAGAACAGAACAGAATCAGCCCATTCAAGATTTTCATTTTCCCAAACTCTGGAAACTTCTTCATCCGTGAAAATTTCCTTTGTCGTTTCCGGGATCGGCGCAGAGGTCAGGAGATCGGAACAGCATTTTGAAATTATATCCAGTTCCATAGCGAAACGGTCAAGATGCCCGAACAAATTTTTGATTGCCCCTTGCGTGGAGTACCCGCAGCCACATGAATCAATGCAGTCTTGCATTTGGTATGATTTGATCTGCTTATACTTCATCTTTTCCAGCTTCACACAATGCTTGTATGCTGACTTCAAGGAACTTTGGTTTGAAGCCCCTAGCTTGACAGCCCGTTTTTCCAGCCACAAGCTATATAATTCCTGAAACGTGATTTTGTCCGTCTGTATGTCCCACGGATCGTTATTGTATTGGGCAAGAAGAATAAGCCCTTCTTCCCGTGTGGTGGTATACCCTATGGGCTTTTGCTTCCCGGATATACCTTCTTTCACAACGTATGGTTTGCGGCGATTCCCTGATAGCTTAGTCACCGTACCATACCCATTAGGTAACTTCATAAAAATCATCCTTTCCTTGATTTTGGAAGGATGAAGTGGTATGATAAGTATGTGAACTGCCTATAATATCACTTCATCCTGAATTATAGGTCACGTCCCGCTGGTGTTGCAGCACTGGCGGGAATTTTTTTGTTTCTCATAGTTCGATTTGAACCCCTGAATTTGTATTCAGTTCATGGAATTCTTTAACCAGTTTTGATGCAGAAGGGGGAT
>VSOB01000082.1 GCA_009774625.1 Lachnospiraceae bacterium | reverse complement strand
TCGTTCAAGTGTTTCTTAAGATTTTAAAAGCCTGATTATTATAACAGTAAATTTTTTATAAAGTCAAGTATGAAAATTTCCGGAAAAAATCTGAATTTTTGTTTAAAATATCCTTTGAAAAATATTTTATGTTTCCCTTTAATTAAAATACAACGTGTAGCGTTTGACTGCGTAAATCCGGTTGAATGCCACACGTTTTTTGTTTTTGGAGGTTGAATTTAAAATGGAAGAAAAATCAAATGCTTTTTTGGAAACGGAGTCTATAGGGAAGCTGATGGTAAAATATGCTATTCCCTGTATCATTTCCCTGTTGGTAGCAGCGCTTTATAATATTGTAGATCAGATTTTCATAGCAAATGCTGATGAGTTAGGTTCTTATGGCAATGCTGCCAATACCGTGGTTTTCCCTCTGACAGTGGTGGCGTTGGCAATTGCCGTATTGATTGGCGACGGCTGTTGTGCCTTCGTCAGCATCTGTCTGGGGGCAGATAAAAAAGAAAATGCCCGCAAAAGCATAGGAAATGCAGTTTTAATCTGCGTGATCGTCAGCATTTTCCTGACAGCCGTATATCTGATCTTTCAGGAACCGATTCTGACCATGTTCGGAGGCGGGGTAAATGCTGAAACATTCCGCCATGCAAAGGAATATTTCTTTTATATTTCTCTTGGAATACCCTTTTATATGTTCGGGCAGGCCATGAATCCGGTGATCCGTTCTGCCGGAAGTCCCAAATTCGCCATGGTTTCTACTTTGGCAGGCGCAGCAGTCAACATTATTTTGGATCCTGTTTTTATATTTATTTTCAGGTGGGGAATGATGGGAGCGGCAGTTGCAACTGTAGCCGGTCAGATCCTGACTGCCTTCCTTGCTGTCTGGTATTTATACAGCATGAAAACGGTCCGGCTGGAAAAAAGCAGTTTTGTCCTGAAAGGAAAGCTGATTGCAAAATTTATACCGCTTGGAATCTGCAGCCTGTTGTCCCAGATTTCTCTGGTGGCAGCCATGGCGGCTATCAATAATATGATTCGCAAATACGGAGCATTGGATCCGGTTTTTGGGCAGGCGGAATATGCCCAGATCCCAATGGCGGTTGTAGGAATCGTTATGAAATTTTTCCAGATTGTGATTTCCATTGCAGTCGGTATAGCGGCAGGATGCATTCCGGTTGTAGGATATAATATAGGCGCAGGGCATAAGGGGCGGGCAAAAGATCTGTTCACACATTTACTTTTTGCAGAAGCTGTGGTTGGTGCGGCGGCGCTTTTGATTGTAGAGCTGTTTCCGCGGCAGCTTATTTCCATCTTTGGGGCGGCGAATGAAAGTGTTTATTATACGGAATTTGCAATGAAGTCATTCCGTATTTACCTGTGTATGATGATTTTTGCCTGTGTGAACAAAGGGACTTTTATTTGTCTGCAGTCCCTTGGAAAAGCATTGGCATCTACGCTGTTGTCAATGGTACGGGAGATAGTATTCGGTGTGGGATTCGCACTTGTCCTCCCTGTTTTCTTTGGGCTGGACGGTGTTTTGTATTCTATGCCGGTATCTGATATTCTGACATTTTTCATATCTGTAGCAGTGATTTGGTACACATATAAAGAATTAAAAGTAACATAGGTGCATACACATGAAAATCGGATGCAGTACCATATCCGTAAAAGATCCGGAGGGGGATGCCCAGAGGGCGGCAATCGCCAGGGCGGTAATCAACCGACCGGGACTGATCTTTGCAGACGAACATGCTTTTAAGTTATGGAATAATATGTAATATAAGCATTTGATATATTTACCTATCCGACCTATAATAAAAATAAATAATATTTAATAAAATTTGTATCAGACCATATAAAAGGTCATTACATGGAGGAAAAGAAAATGGCAGTGAAACAGACCGCAGGCAGAGATGCTTTGGGCGAATTTGCCCCGAAATTTGCACAATTAAACGATGATGTATTGTTTGGAGAAGTGTGGAGCAGGGAGGATAAGCTCTCTCTGAGGGACCGTTCGCTGGTAACGGTGGTTTCTCTGATGGCTCAGGGACTTGTGGATTCTTCTTTTCAGTTCCATCTGATGAGTGCCAAAAAGAATGGCATCACCGGGACAGAGATTGCAGAGATTCTGACCCATGCTGCTTTCTATGCCGGATGGCCCAAGGCATGGGCGGCGTTCCGGATGGCAAAAGAGGTCTGGGCAGAAGAGATTTCCGGATCCGATGCAAAGTCTGCACATGCAGCTTCCATGCTGTTTCCCGTCGGGCAGCCCAATGATGCGTTTGCCCGGTATTTTATCGGCCAGAGTTATCTTGCGCCCGTTTCTACGGAACAGGTAGGGATCTTTAACGTAACCTTTGAGCCGGGCTGCCGCAACAACTGGCATATCCATCATGCGAAGAGTGGCGGCGGACAGATTCTGATCTGTGTCGGCGGCCGGGGCTATTATCAGGAGTGGGGGAAAAAGGCTCAGGAACTGTTCCCTGGAGATGTGGTCAATATTCCGACAGGCGTAAAGCACTGGCATGGAGCGGCTCCTGACAGCTGGTTTTCCCATCTGGCGGTTGAGGTACCCGCAGAGGAAGGTTCCAACGAATGGCTGGAGCCGGTAGATGATGACGCATACGCCAGTGCATCATGCTGAAAAAGGGAGATGCCATATGGCTTTCCTGTTTTTGTTCTGATAAAAAAATAAGATTTTCACAGAAAAGCGCCTGTCAGTCAATGGAGCATCATGATCTGACAGGTTTTTTATGCTTTTCATTCTGGTTTAAAAATTAAACTTTTCATTCCATGAAATGTCACTCCTTGCCCTGGAAAGTATGTCGTAAATGTATAGCTATAAAGCATAGATGAATATAGAATATAAGTATTTGCTATATTTAAGAGGCTGCATTAAAATGATAGACATAGAGTAAAGGATGGCATAAACAATACGGCGATGGAAAACTGGAATACCAAAATGGTTCTGATAAGCAGCGTGGAATGAAAAACAGAGATTATTTGAAAAAACAGATAAGGAGTAGAGACAATGGAAACGATTGAAAATAAGACTTTTGATAGGGAGCGGGCATTATATGCAAGTCAGGGCATTTCCCTGAAAAACTGTTCCTTTGACGGGCCGGCAGACGGAGAAAGCGCTTTGAAAGAGAGCAGGGATGTGAGGCTTTCCCATTGCTTTTGCAATCTGCGATATCCTTTCTGGCATGATGTGAGCCTTACCATTGCAGATTCGGAAATGACGGAGCTTTGCCGTGCGGCCATATGGTATTCCGCAGATATCGATATCCGGGATACAAAGCTGCATGGAATCAAGGCGCTGAGAGAGTGCAGCAGGGTAAAGATGCAGGGGTGCGACATCCTCTCGCCGGAATTTGGGTGGTCCGTACACGATATGGAAATGGAGGACTGTACCGTGCAGGGAGAATATTTCATGATGCGTTCCAGCCGTCTGAATTTTACAAAGGTACGGCTGAAGGGGAAATATTCTTTCCAGTACATTCAGGATTCCGTGTTTGAAAACTGTATTCTGGATACTAAGGATGCTTTCTGGCATGCGAAAAATATCATCGTCAGAAACAGTGTGGTAAAAGGGGAGTACCTGGCATGGTACTGCGAGAATGTTACCTTTGAAAACTGCAGGATCATCGGAACGCAGCCTCTTTGCTACTGCAAGAATTTAAAACTGACAGATTGTGAGATGATTGACACGGAACTTTGCTTTGAAAAATCGGATGTGGAGGCGACTGTCACGACACCGGTAGTCAGCATTAAAAATCCGTTGTCCGGTTATATCCAGGTTCCCTGCGTGGGTGAGATCATCCGGGACGACGAGAACTGCCGTGGGGAAATCCGGATACAGAAACAGCATTGCTGTGCCTGAAAAAGGAGCTGGTGAATATGAAGAAAAAAGTGATAGCAGTTGTCTGTACATGTGTGGCTCTGTTTTCCATGACGGCCTGCGGCAGCGATACCGATACGGTACAGATGCAGGAGCAGGAAAAGACAATAAAAGTAACGGAAATTGCGGACGCAACATCGTCCGAAAGCGATACAGATGCACAGAACCCGGAAACACCGTCAGAAGAAAAGGAGGCGGCAGAAATGATATTGAACATACAGGCAGGGGATCACTTGCTTACGGCAACACTGGCACAAAACTCATCTGTGGAAGCGTTGGTTGAAATGTTGTCGGAGGGAACTGTCACTATCCGGATGAGTGATTACGCCAACATGGAGAAAGTAGGTTCTCTTCCCGACAGTCTGCCCGGAAACGATGAGCAGATCAGCACAGAGGCAGGAGATCTGATTCTTTATCAGGGAAATTCATTTGTTATTTATTATGACACAAATTCATGGAATTTCACCAGACTTGGAAAGATCAATGACATGACACAGCAGGAATTGAAAGAGATTCTGGGAGATGGGGATATAACGGTTGAATTGTCACTCTCTGCAACTTAGCATCTTCTTATTTTTGATGAGCCCAAATGCTTTGACAGTATGATGGCGCATTATGGAAAATTCAACGGTGTGGAGAATTATATTGCGCTGGTTACAGTGACACACGGGAAGAGCGCTGTGGAAATCGGGAAAGGTGAAAAGCTGGCGTGTATCATTGCATTAGGATATGGCGATATACAGGGAGCAGCACATCAAAATAAACCTGTAGGGCAGCTATGCAACGGTTCTTCTGATATGCCGGACTGGTTTTCCAAAGGAATGGAAGCTGCCCTGCTGTTACAGGACATAAGGTGGAATAAGGATAGTTACGGCAGGTGCGGAAAGTGATGCGGTGGCCTGGGTGAACGTGCTTGATTTGGTATCAGATTGAGGAACAGCAGGCATTTACCTGAAAGCAGTTTTATTGACGAAACAAAACAGGAGTGATACACTGGATTTTAGCAAACTATCAGAAACAATCGGAGGATACAAATATGTCAGGTGATAAAAAGGTGCTTTTCAGCGGGATGCAGTCCACAGGCTCTCTTACATTGGGTAATTATCTGGGGGCTTTGAAAAACTGGGTTTCTCTCAGTGAGGAATATGAATGCTTTTATTCTGTGGTGGATATGCATTCTATTACGGTGCGGCAGGACCCGGCAGAGCTGAGAAAGCGTGCCAGGAATCTTCTGACTCTGTATATTGCGGCAGGTCTGGATCCGGAAAAGAACTGTATATATTATCAGTCCCATGTGTCCGGGCATGCGGAGCTGGCATGGATTCTGAACTGCTTTACCTATATGGGAGAGCTGAACCGGATGACACAGTTTAAAGACAAGGCGGCAAAGCATGCGGACAATATCAATGCCGGCCTGTATACCTATCCGGTACTGATGGCTGCGGATATTCTGCTGTATCAGGCAGATGTGGTGCCGGTGGGAAAGGATCAGTTGCAGCATCTGGAGATCACAAGGGATATTGCGCAGCGTTTCAATGGAATATATGGGGATGTGTTTACCATACCGGAGCCATATGTGGGGAAGGTGGGCGCTAAAATTATGAGCCTGCAGAATCCGGAAAAGAAAATGTCCAAATCGGATGAAAATCCCAATGCCAGCATTTATCTGACAGATGATCCGGATACGGTGATCCGCAAATGCAGAAGGGCAGTGACAGATTCGGAAGGGGCGATTGCGTATCGGGAAGAGCAGCCGGGTATCCGGAATCTGATCGATATTTACTGTGCATGTACCGGAAAGACGCAGGAGGAAACGGTAAAGGAATTTGAAGGCCGCGGCTATGGAGAATTTAAACTGGCAGTGGGAGAGGCGGTTGTGGATGTACTCAGGCCCCTGCAGGAAAGATTTGCGGAGCTTTCGAAAGATAAGGCTTATATAGATGGTGTGATTAAGAATAATGCGGAAAAAGCAGGGTACTGTGCAATGAAAACATTGCGTAAAGTACAGAAAAAAATAGGATTTCCGGAGCGTATCCGGTAATATCTTATCAGACAGATTTATGTGGGAAAAACAGACCGGACAATATACAGGAAAGCGTATATTGTCCGGTCTGTTTTTATATAAGAGTTCCGCTATCCCCGGCCCGGAACCGGGAACAAACTATCGGTCCTAAGTGACGCTGCACTATTCTGATTTTACTTCCTTCCATAGTTCACTGTAGAGTGCATCCCCTTCCTCTCCCAGATAGGAATAGGTTTCCAGATTGTCATACTGGGACAGATCGGGAAAGGCGATGGGGGAGTTTTTGATGTCCTCATCCTCGATCAGTTCTCTGGCCCCTTCGTTGGGGGTGGAGTAGGTGATATATTCGAAGTTTTTCAGTGCAATATCCGGGCGGCACATATAATCAATGAATTTTTCAGCATTTTCCCGGTTGGGTGCATTTTTGGGAATGACCCAGGAGTCGATCCAGACATTGGTGCCTTCTTTCGGAATCACATATTCCAGATCAGGATTTTCCCGTTGTGTATAAATTGCCTCTCCGGAGTAGATCACGCCCAGCGCGGCTTCTCCGCCGATCATTTTGTCTCTGACCTGATCGATTACATAGGCCTGTACCAGGGGCTTTTGTGCAATCAGCGCTTCTTTTGCTGCCTGAAGCTGTGTTTCGTCCAGAGAGTTCATGGAGGCTCCGTTACGTTTCAGAGCCACCATAAAGGCGTCTCTGACAGAGTCCTGCATCAGAATATTGTCAGCATATGCTTCATTCCAGAGAATATCCCAGGAATCCACCGGTTCTGTTACCATTGTTTTGTTATAGAGGATCCCTACTGTACCCCAGCAGTAGGGAATGGAATATTCATTGCCGGGATCAAATTCCTGTGACTGTTCATAGTACTGCTGTCCGATATGTGTCTTTGCGTTGGGGATCTTGTCAAAATCAATTTTGGCCAGCAAATCGTTATCGATCATTTTCCGGATCATATAGTCAGAGGGACAGACCACATCGTAGGCGGAAGCACCGGCCTCCACCTTGGGATACATGATTTCGTTGGTTTCAAATTCGTCATAGATTACCCGGATACCGGTTTCTTCTTCAAAAGAAGAGATCACCTCAGGATCGATGTATTCGCCCCAGTTGTATACCACGACTTCACCGTTTGTGCCGCCCTGCCCGGAGCCGCAGGAAGTGAGGGCAAGCATGCTTATACCCAGAATAAGCGGGATCAGAATTTTGCATTTCAGTTTCATAGGGTTCGATTCCTCCTGTCAGTTGTTCTGTTAAATAGGATGCTTCTTTTTCTCTGCCGGTGTTTTATTCACCAGAAAAAGGAGAACCAGTACGGTCACAAAAATCAAAGTGGAGAGTGCATACATTTCCGGTTTGATGCCTTTTTTGACTTCCGTATAGATTTTTGTTGATAAGGTATCCACACCCGGCCCTTTTGTAAAGTGTGTGATGATAAAATCGTCCAGCGACATGGTAAATGCCATCAGAAAACCGGACAGTATACCGGGCAGAAGGTCTGGAAAGACCACTTTGAAAAAAGCTCTTGTATGTGAGGCGCCCAGGTCCAGCGCCGCTTCATAGATACTGGGATTGAGCTGCTTCATCCGGGGCATAACACTCAATATGACATAAGGGATATTGAAAGTAATGTGGGAGAGCAGTATGGTCATAAATCCAAAGCGGAATCCCAGTGTGATAAACAATAGCATCAGGGAAATCCCTGTGACAATATCTGCGTTTAACATGGGGATATTGGTGATCCCCATAAGGATTGCCTTGTTTCTGCGTTTCATTGCCTGCATGGAAATACAGGCCACAGTCCCGATGACGGTGGCAATCAGGGCAGAAAGCAGTGCAATCATCAATGTGGTGGACAGAGCCTGAAGGATTGCCTCATTCTGAAACATGGACAGATACCATTTCAAGGTAAAGCCGCCCCATTTGGCCCGTGTCTTGCTGGCATTGAAGGACAGTACGATCAGAGTCAGGATGGGCGCATATAAAAACAGAAAGATCAGTCCAATGTAAAAATTGCGCAGATATTTTTTCATAGTGACGCTCCTTCCCCTTCTTTATCAAAAACGGCTTCCAGAATCATATTGATGAGAATAAAGATCATCAGGACGATGGAAAGTCCGCTGCCCAGATGCCAGTTGCCGGTCTGGGTAAATTCCTGTTCAATCACATTGCCGATCAGCAGAATCTTACTGCCGCCCAGCAGGGTACTGATGACGAATGTGGTCAGCGCCGGAATAAACACCATAGTCACACCGCTGATGATGCCCGGAAGGGAGAGCGGAAGGGTGATGCGCAGAAAGGTCTGGATGCTGTTTGCACCCAGATCGCGGGCAGCGTTGATCACATTTTTATCTATTTTAGCCAGGGCATTGTAAATCGGCAGTACCATAAAAGGCAGGAAATTATATACCATGCCCAGAACGATGGCGCCGGGGGTATTGATCAGCTCCAGCGCAGGCAGATGCAGAAAGCCCAGGATACTGTTAATAACACCTGTTTTTTCCAGCAGTGTCTGCCAGGCAAGGGTACGCAGAAGAAAATTCATCCACATAGGAAGAATAAAAATCAAAACAATAAAGCTGTGTGTGTTTACTTCCATGCCGGTCAGTATCATGGCCAGAGGATAAGCCAGAAGGAAACAGAGGATGGTACTGATTAACGACAGCTCTATGGAAAGGATAAGCGCCTTGCAATGTTCCTGGGTGGCTATGGTAACGATATTTTCCAGCGTAAAAGCACCGGTTTTATCTGTGATTCCATAATAAAACACCATACAGAGCGGAATGACGATAAAGGCGCCGGCCCAGAACAGATAAGGGAAAGACAGTGTTTTTTTATTCATTGGTACCGATCGCCTCCTCATCTTCAGATGCCGGTTTATTCATAATCTGAATGTTGAACGGATCCACATAAAGCCCTACCTGAGTGCCTGCAGGGAACATTTTGGTGGACTGTACCAGCCATTCAAAGCCACATGAGGTCACTTCCATTTCATAGTGGACGCCCTTGAAAATAATATGGCTGACCACACCCTGCAGGATCCCCTGATCCGGCGGGGTCAGTTCCACATCCTCAGGACGGATCACCACATCCACCGGTTTGTTTTCACCGAACCCTTTGTCCACACATGCAAAACGGGCGCCAAACAGCTCCACCAGTTCATCCTGTATCATAATGCCGTCCAGAATGTTGCTGTCACCGATAAAATCGGCCACAAAAGCATTTTCCGGTTCGTTGTAGATCCGCTCCGGTGTACCGATCTGCTGGATATAGCCCTGATTCATGACCACAATGGTGTCAGACATGGTAAGGGCTTCTTCCTGGTCGTGAGTGACATAGACAAAGGTAATGCCCAGCTCGTTTTTCAGCCGGATCAGTTCATACTGCATATCCTGCCGGAGCTTTAAGTCCAGGGCGCCCAGCGGCTCATCCAGCAGAAGCACCTTTGGTTCGTTGACAATGGCGCGGGCAATGGCGATACGCTGCTGCTGGCCGCCGCTGAGAGAATCCGGCATCCGTTTTTCATAGCCGTCCAGATTCACCAGTTTTAACGCATATCTGATCTTATCCTGTATATAGCTTTGAGGTTTGTTTTTAATCCGCAGGCCGAAGGCGATATTCTCTCCGATGTTCATATGAGGAAAGAGTGCATATTTCTGGAACACTGTATTTAATTGTCTTTTGTTGGGGGGCCAGTGAGTGATGTCTGTGCCGTCAAAAATGACCTGTCCCTGATCCGGGTTTTCAAAGCCGCCGATAATACGCAGGGTAGTGGTCTTGCCGCAGCCGCTGGGGCCCAGCAGAGTCAGAAATTCATTTTCCCGTATGTACAGGCTCATATCATCCAATACGATATTGGAGTCATAAGCCTTTGTGATATGCTGTAGATCAATCAGTTTGTTCACGATTGTTTCCTCTCTGTTTCTTAAAAACTGGGCGGGCTGCTGACCCATATGACCACAGCACCGCTCTTTTTCCCACAGGAAATATAGTGGGTCGTATTGGGCGTAAAATAAAAGGTTTCCCCTTTTTTGACCGGATAGGACTTTTTCCCAAGATGCAGAATGATACTGCCGGAGAGCACATAGCCGAACTCTTCTCCTTCGTGGGGGTTATCCGGATAAGTGGAGCTTTCCGGCTCCAGCGTCAGACGGATCGGCTCCATAATATTTTTCTGGGCGTTGGGAATGATCCATTCGGTCTTATATTTCCGGTCCGCTTCCAGCTTTTCAAAATAATCTTCCCGGTGAAACACGATCTGTTCTTCTGTTTCTTCATTAAAAAAATCCCTCAGATCCGTACCGAGACACTGGAGGATATCCATCAGCGTGGCAATGGAGGGAGAGGTCAGATCCCGTTCCAACTGTGAGATAAATCCTTTGGAAAGCTCTGACCGGTCTGCCAGCTCTTCCTGTGTCAGCCCTTTTTGTATCCGCAGTTCTTTTATCTTATTTCCGATTTCCATATCATACTCCGGTAAGCAATAATAAACATAAAGTTTAATAAAACTAAACAAATATCGATAATTATTATAC
>VSOB01000081.1 GCA_009774625.1 Lachnospiraceae bacterium | reverse complement strand
CCCCTTGTGTGACGCAGGAAAACTGTGTCATAAGCGGCAATTTCCGCTACTTCAAAATCCACTGGCGAGCCATTTATTTGCAAGGTAACAGTATCGCCTTTTTCTATGCCATATTTTGATGTAAACCTGTCCGGCAAGATAATCTGATTGCCAGAAAATGCGGTAACTTCGCCGTCACCAATTAGTCGTGGTTTATTGATTTGATTTAATGCTTCCATATCAGCCGCCAAGAGGTCAACCGTTTCATAGTACCCGTATTCATGGTAAAGGGAAGTACCCTCTATAATTCCTGCTTTTGTCTGTATGTCTGGCAAGGCGGGAATATCGTCTGCATGAATACCGCCCTCCACACTCTGAACAGAAACAGTCGCACTCCCCGCCATGCCGCGCGCCATTTTCCGTTGTGCGCTTTCATAAGAAACGCCAATAGAAAAGGAAACGAACAGAAGCATAGCAGACAGCAGGATTGAAAGAAGCATAACGAAAGTTCTTGCTTTACGCTCTTTTACGTTTGTTAAGATATACTTTAGAATGATTTTCAAGTCCACACCTACTTTCCATGCGTCATTTCAACGCATTTTCGATTGCTTTCAGAACGGTATCACTGGTAAGCGTCGCGCCCGATACAGCGTCAACCTCTAATGTTTGTTCAGCACATACTTTCCCGGCGATTGTTTCAGCCTGCTCCATGTAAGAAGCCTTATGTCCCAATATCTCAATATCCTCTATTTCATGGTTTTTTACGCAAACCTTGACAACGGCTATTAAAATCTTGTTTTGACAAACACCGATATATTCGCCGTCTGTAACTGTATTTAAGTCCACCGCCCCAATCTCTAACGTCTGCGGGCGCAACAGTAATGCAAAGGCTACAAAACACACAAGAGCGGTAATCAGTATCGTTGCTAACAATGAAAGTACCTTTTTCTTTTTCATGTTCCACATCCTCGTCTATAAACAGAAAAAAGGTTGACCGTCACTACACTTAACATAGTAAACGGTCAACCTTAATTAAATTTTTATCCTGCCTTAATTAACCTTAATTGCCGGGAAAACGGATAAGAAAAGAAGTCCCAACACCGGGGGTACTATTAACTGAAATTGTACCGCCATGAAGCTCTACAATGTTCTTTGCGATTGCAAGCCCTAAGCCTGTCCCCTCGGTTTTGCTCTCCGTATTTGGCCCTCTGTAATATCGCTCAAATAATCGTTCTGCCACCACATTACTCATGCCGCCGCCATTGTCTGATACGTTTATAGTCAACTCACTTTCAGAAGCCCCGATTTTTACGGTTACTTCCGTATCTTTAGTTCCATGCACAAACGCATTGATAATCAGATTTTGAAACGCCCTTGTAAAAAGCTTTGTGTCAAAGGATAAGAGTGCTGTTTCGTCTGTAATATTATCGCTGCACTCGAACAAAATCATGCGGTTTTCGTATTCGGGGCGGTTCAATATATCAATGGACAGTTCCCGCAAGAAGCGGACAATATTCTGTTCCTGCCTATTTACCGGAAGTGTGCCGTTTTCTAATTGCCATATTAATTTTAAATCGTCAATCAGATTTTCCATATATGCCGCATTTTTTAGCATAATGCCCGCATACCGCCTGTACTCAACTGCTGTTTTTTCTGCGTCATCATGTAAAACTTCCGCATAGCCTTTAATCGGGGAGAGTGGGGTCTTTAAGTCATGGGTAATATTAGCAATCCATTCCCGGCGCATATTTTCCGTTTCCTCCCGCAGCTTATCGCTTGTCTTTACACCCGCGTCCAATTCATTCAGACTATTGTATAAATCCCTAAATGCGCCTTTTGCCCTAACAGGAAGATAACAGCGTCCAGAAATATCCTGTATAGACGTTACCAATTTGCGTATGGTTTTTGTCATAAGAAAACCATATACCAACCCTAAAGAAATGATTACTGCTAATAAAACCCCAATCGTTGAGAAAACAATTTTTTTCCCGCCTGTAAACCGTTCCCCGTTTAAGTACATGGTTACTTTTTGAATGTTCATAGGGAAATGGAGAATATAGGCATATTCTTTTCCGCACTCTGTTACAATACCTACAAGGGAAGTCATATCCTCTGTATCAAAGTGTCCAGTCTGATTAAGCTGTAAAAGGTCAGCGTTAGAGTAAGTGTCCTGTGCATTGCCAGGCTTTTGGCACGCATATACTTCATTTCCGGCGGTGTCCAAAATTTGCAGTCCGATATGGTTATCCTGCAATCGTTTTATGCCTGTCTGTTTTACCGTGGGGCTTCCGTCTACAAAGATAATGTAGTCCGAAAAATCTGAAGTAAAATTTTTAGCCCAATCGCTGCGAACATTTTTGCCGTTCGGGTTTGGCGCGGTAATGAGCATGGCAAAAAGGCAGCACACCACAAAGAGCGTCCCTAACAGCGACAAGAAGAATATTGAATATATGTGAAAGGTGGTACGGTAGCCGGATTGCTTCATTTAATCAGTCCTTTTCTTTAGCTTATAGCCCAAGCCTTTTATCGTAATCAGTTGTTTCGGGGTTGACGGGGTATCTTCAATCTTTTCCCGAATATGGCGAATATGTACCATGATTGTATTATCACAAATGCTGCTGTATTCCCCCCCCCACACCTGTTCATATAGCCGTTCCTTACTGATAATCTTATCTGCATTTTCCATGAGATAAGACAATAGCAGAAATTCCCTCCCGGTCAAATCAATTTCCTTTTCATTTTTATAAATCCGGCTGCTTTCTCTATCAAGCGCAAGTCCTCCGACAGTCAGCAGCCCTTTTACGTCTGTCCGCATGACAGACTGGTATTGCTGGCGACGGAGCTGCGCTTTGATACGATAGACAATCTCCCGTGGGCTAAAGGGTTTTGTGATATAATCATCACCGCCGCAAGACAGTCCAAGTATTTTGTCAATATCATCATTCTTTGAGGAAAGAAACAGGATAGAGCAAAACGAGAACTCCCGTATTTGCCTGCAAACCTCAATACCGTCAATATCCGGCAGCATAATATCCAAAACAACCACGTCCGGTTGATATTCCCGGCATACCTGTACAGCGTCCATACCTGTGTACACTTTCTTAATATTTTCAAAACTATCTTGACGCAATACTTCTTCTATTAAATCAGCAATGTCTTTTTCATCATCTACTAACAATATCTTACTATCCATTGATTACACCACCTTTTCTCCTGCCGTCAACAGGCTTTTTTGCGTCCTTTGGTATTAGCCACATATAACTAAATTTAGAAACACCGGGTATACGGTTTTCTTCACATAGCTTCTGTACCCGTCTTTCTGAAATGCCCCAATTTTTTGCTGCTTCGGAAGCTGTAATGTACTCTGTCATATTATCTACGCCCTTTCTTAAATCGCATTATATACGGACTTACGAATAATAGCAATAGACAGGCTACAAATGATATGTTCTATTACAGTCAATACTATGATATGTGTACTCATATCCAAGATGGAAAGGTGAACGGTAAAATGTAATAGGTTGAAAAATATGAAGCAGGATAAAGTGAAATATGATTTTAAGGCTTTCGGGCAAGCCATAAAAGAAGCAAGAAAGGCAAAGGGCATACAGGAAGCGAACAGCAAGGAAACGGGGGATTAAAATCCTCCGTTTCTTCATCTGTGCAGCTATGGGAAGCGTCCCAAACCCTCTATGAAAGCGGAAAGGAGCGAAAAACCATGACCGGACGCAAAAGGACGGTACAGGTCAAATTCTATGTGACAGAGGAAGAACGGAAACTGATTGAGGAAAAAATGAAGCTCGTCCCCACAAATAATATGGCGGCGTATCTGCGCAAGATCGCCATTGACGGGTACATTATCCAAGTAGACCACACGGACATAAAGGCAATGACAGCGGAGATACAGAAGATCGGGGTCAATGTCAATCAGATCGCACGTCGCGTAAACGCGACGGGAAACGCCTACAAAGAGGATATAGAGGAAATCAAGGGGGTGCTTGCGGAAATATGGCGGTTACAAAGATTAAGCCTGTTAAAAGCACTCTAAGCAAAGCCCTTGACTATATCGAAAACCCGGACAAGACGGACGAAAAAATGCTCATATCCTCTTTCGGGTGCAGCTATGAAACGGCAGATGTTGAGTTTGGCTATACCCTCTCACAAGCGCGGGAAAAGGGAAACAACTTAGCCTTTCACTTGATACACTCTTTTGCTCCGGGAGAGGTAGACTATGAGAAAGCCCATGAGATCGGGCGGCAGCTTGCCAACGCGGTAACAAAGGGACAGCATGAGTATGTACTCACGACGCACATTGACAAGGGGCATATCCACAATCATATTATTTTCTGCGCGGTCAACTTCGTAGATCATCACAAGTACGTTTCCAACAAGCGGACGTATTACGGCATACGGAACATGAGTGACAAGCTGTGCCGGGACAACGGGCTTTCCGTGGTCGTCCCCGGCAAGGGCAGCAAGGGAAAGAGCTATGCGGAGTACCAAGCGGAGAAAACCGGGACAAGCTGGAAAGGCAAGCTGAAAATCGCCGTGGACGCGCTCATTCCCCAAGTTTCCAGCTTTGAAGAACTATTGCAGCGGTTACAGGCGGCGGGCTATGAGATCAAGCCGGGAAAATATGTGTCATGCCGCGCACCGGTGCAGGAACGCTTTACCCGCCTAAAAACACTCGGCGCAGACTATACAGAGGAAGCCATAAGGGAACAGATAGCGGGCAGGCGCACCCGCACCGCCAAAGCTCCAAAGGCAGAGCGCAGGGGCGTTAATCTTCTCATTGACATTGAGAACAGTATCAAGGCGCAGCAAAGCCAGGGCTATAAACAGTGGGCGAAAATCCACAATCTGAAACCGGCGGCAACGGCATTAAAGGCGGCGCAGATCGGCGGCAAACTCCCCAGCATCCCCGCCCTGCAAGCGGAGTATGAAAAGCTCCAAGCGCAGATAAGAATACATATTTGTAAAAAAGCTACATATTGTATAAAAAGGCGGGGCGCGGTAACTTATAGTAGTTCCCATGCCCCGTTAATTACATTTCCAAAATAGATTTATTATAGTTTCCTTCCTCTGCTAAAGCTCTTACTTTGCGTTTTAGAACATCTATCAAATCAAGTTGTCGCGTTAAAGCTATTGCCAATTCTTGAACCGTCATTAACACGATATTTACAGTTCTTCCATTTGAAAATGTTGCCAATGCTTCATCAGAATATCCAGAAAAGCTAATAAATAGTCCTCTTGTAAAACCAGATTCTGATGATACCTTTTCATTAAAAAGCCTGCATAAACCCGGATGGTGAATGCAGGCCCGTTTCATCACCTGTCAAATCCTATATCTGAAACCGGTTCATCAGCTCTACCATAGCTTCTACCTGTGTCTTTTGCTCTTCGCTGACCGCTGCCGTTTCTTCCGAGGTAGCCGAGTTATTGTCCACCACAGAGGATACCTCGGCGATGCTGTCGTTGACATCCCGCATATGGGCCGTATTCTGCTTCAGCATCTGTACGATCTGGCCGATCTTTTCTGTAGCGGCTTCTGTATCTTCCATGACTTCCTTCATATTGGCCGTTGTCTCATCTGCAATGACAATGCCCCGTTCCATCACAGTCACTGTGGTTTCGATCAGTTCCGTGGTTTTCCCGGCGGCTTTGGCTGACTCATTGGCCAGATTCTTGACCTGCTCTGCCACGACAGCGAAGCCTCTTCCGGTCTCTCCTGCTCTGGCGGCCTCGATCGCCGCATTCAGGGAGAGCAGGTTGGTCTGGGAAGCAATGTCCTCGATGTCCTCAATGATCGTACCGATCTGGCCGGAGCATTTGCTGATCTCTTCAATGGCATCCCTCAGCTCCATCATCTTCTGATTGCCTCTGGATAATGTCTCACCGGCTCTGGATGCAATTTTGGCTGAGTCCTCCGCTTCTTTGGCATTCTGCTCCATGCTCCTGGTCATCTCGTCAAACGTAATCATCAGCTCTGACACCTGCGTGGCCTGCGCGGTGCAGCCCTCCGCCAGATCTTCAGCCGCACATGCCAACTGATCGGAACCGCTGTCAATCTGTGCGGAAACGCGGCGGATGGTCTGTAAGGTTTCCCGCATCTTCTCCCCGATCTTCTGGAAAGACTCTTTTACTTTGACAAACTCACCCACATATTCCTGTTCAATCTGTATATTGTAATTGCCATTTCCCATCTGCTCCAGCACTTCGGTGATCTCCTCCACCATGCCAAGCAGATTCTGTTTCATAAAGGCAATCGCTGATACCATTTTGCCGACTTCACTGTCATCCTCCTGCAAAGCCAGATTGGTATGAAAATTGCCGCCGGCCAGCACAGCCATCTGCTCCGATACCTTCACAATGGGCTGCAGCAGCTCTGTATCCGAAAACTTTATGGTTTTGATCAACTGCAGCACCACATAGAGAAATGAGCCGGCAAACAACAGTTCAAACAGGACCTGAACCCCTTTCAGAAGGGTCTGATTTTTGTCTTTACGCTCCAGAATGCTGTTTACTGTCGCATCGGTCAGCGCATTGATCTGTGTCACACTGTCCTCATACTCCACACTGAATACACAGCCCTGTGCTGCCTGCAGATTGCCTTCCTTTACATATGCCATCGCCTGTTCTTCCAGCGGGACAAGATTCTCCGACAGGGAAGTGATCCGATTCAGTTCCGTCCATTCTTCATCGGTGATCCCGCAGTTCTGCAATGTCTCAATGGCAAGATCCCGATTCCGGTCTGTATTCAGCTCCTTCATATAAGCATCGTAATACGTCTCATTCCCCGTCACTGCATAACACTGCACCTCATGTGTCAGTGTCTTGGAACCGATCCGATACTGATTCAGCGCCTTTACTGTATCCAACTGAGCTTTCTGCACCCTTGACAGACAGATGTTAAATACAAGAAAGCCCAGCAAAAGAACCACGCCCAGCCCCACTGCAACAAACGCCTGCCGTACCAGCCGCCGCAGCCGCGCCGCCTGGCTCTTTTTCCCCCGTACCCCGACTTTACTTTTTCCCATAAGTTTTCTCCCAATTCTTGAACTGACAAGTTAACATTGATATAATCAATTATACCTGAGAGAAGTCGGCGGGTCAATGTTTCCTGCCGACATGCAAATATGATATTTTTGCGGCCACGTCCCCGATGCGCCTGTATGTGATCCATTTGCAGAGAACATCCGTCAGTCTGCCATATTTGCGATAGAACAGATTAAACAACAGATACGCTGCTCTCTGCTTTTTATGCTCCGGCATCCGCCGCCAGATATGCTTCAGGCTGTACACCTGCCGGTAGATCCACAGATACCCTGCATACAGTTCCCGTCTGGTCATATGCTTTGGCTGAAACACCACATGCGCCGTATCGTACAGGGACAGATCATCCGTCAGAACCCGCCCTTCCTTTTTCAGTCTGTCATACAGCGCCGTCCCCGGATAGGGTGTCAGGATGTGAGATGTAACCGTTTCTATTTTATGTTTCACGATCCAGTCCAGTGTGGCCCGGAACGTCTCTCTGGTATCCCCGTCCAGCCCGAATACAAAACTGGCATTGATCATAATCCCCCGCTCATGAATGGCTTTCACAGCCCGTTCATATTCTGCTATGCTGTTCTGCACTTTGTGCACGGTCCGGATGGAATCGGGGCTGATACTTTCAAAACCGATAAACAGGCTCTGACAACCGCTCTCCTGCATCAGATCCAGCAGCGCAGGATCACGGGCCGCATTGACAGAAACCGCTGCATTCCATTTCAGATTCATAGGCCGGATGGTTTCCAGAAATGCTCTGGTCCATCCGGGATTTCCTGCAAAATTATCGTCTATAAACATAATATGTCTGGAACGGACCGCCCGGATATCCTCCAGTACATCCTTGATGGGCCGGTTCAGATAGCCCCGCTGTGCCGCACTGTTATAGCAGAAATCACAGCGATACGGACAGCCCCGGCTGGTATGAATCACATTGCAGTACAGATAGATGTCCCGGTCCACCAGATCATAGGCCGGTGACACCAGATCCTTTCCCTGCAGTTTCCCGCTGCATCGATAGACCCGCTTCAGACAGCCCTGCTCATAGTCTCTTACAATGTCCGGCCAGGTCCCTTCCGCCGCTCCGATGCACAATACATCAAAGCAGTCCTCCAAAATGGTATCCGCAGCCGTAGTAATATGAATGCCGCCTGCCACCACGACGATTCCCCTTCTCCGGAACCGCTCTGCAATCCGGACTGCCCGCGGCAGAGTATCCACAGTCACCGATATCCCCACGATATCGGGGCTGTCCTCATACTCGATTTCCTGCACGTTTTCATTTTCTATCAGGATCCGGTGCCGCTTCCGCAGCAGACTGGCAATGGTCAGAAGCCCCAGAGGAGGCGCCATATGTATTTTCAAATCCGTGTCCATCGGCCTTTTGTTCATTTTAGGCTGAATGAGTTTAATATACATACAGCTTCCTTTCATCCGGCGCAGCCAAACTCATGTTCAAACGCGGCAATGCACTTTCCTCCCGCCTTTCGGTCCAGTACGGCAAACACAATCGTCTCAAACACCCCGGCAAAGCAGTCCTCCAGCAGTTCCTTCCACCATGCCGCGATCTGCTCCGGGTCATTGCGGAACACGCCGCAGCCATATGCGCCCAGAATCAGATGTCTGCAGCCCTGCCTTTCAAACACGGCCAGAGCCAGCTTCATCCTGCGTTTCATCACCTGCCGGGCCAGTGTAATATCCTCTCCTTTTACTATCACCTGTCCCATATTCACCGCAGGCAGCGTCAGTATCGAAGCCGTAACCGGCTCTTTCAGCAGGCGGAAATCACCGTCCCGGAAAAACACCACATCCCTGGCATAGATGGCGTGATCGGTATACATCATCGTCCCGCAGGCCCGATTGGCTGTATAATATGTCTCATGAACCGTCTGGGTCCTGTAAAGACAACTGGACATGGCAAGACTTTCTTCCTGGGCCATCGCTCCATTGATAAATCCGCCGCCCGGATTTTTGGCACTGGCAAAGTTCAGGACTGCCGGCGCCCTGCCCTCTGCCCATAACTCTGAAATCACATCCACAGCGCTGCTGTTTCTGACCCTGTATACGGTTTCCCGTCCGGTTACTCTGTCTGTCTCTTTTCCACAGGTCTCCAGCAGCGCTTCTCCCTGCTCCGGTGTCAGCAGAATGCTGCTCCCTACCGCGTGATCCTGCTGTTCTGCAATCGTGATTTTCCTGCCCTCTGTTTCATAATATCCCTGTTCCATAATCGCCAGCGTTTCCCCGGCCATCTTTTTAAAATCCATCTTCGCCCCTCCTGTCTGCTCTCTTTGTTGTCAGGCCCTGCTTCGGCCTCTTATTACACTGCCGGCTTTCCTGTCCTTCCCGGCTTTTCTCACACTTTAAGCCCTCCCGGACTTTCGAACCTTCCCGGCTCTGCCGCCTTTTGTTTTCTGTGCCCGGAATGCCTCGATCTGTTCCTGTATGAGCGTATAATCCCGCTCAAACAGCGCCCCGCAGATCTGATGCTGCAAAAGCGTATCCGGCACATGATCCAGCAGCTTTTTCTGCACGAACAGTTTACTCTTTTCCCTGTATAAGGGAAGCCTGTTCTGTTCCTGAATCTGCAAAAGTTCCGTCCTCCAGAGGAGACTAAGCTGCCGGCTCCGGTTCACCCCCGGATTCGGCAAGGGCTTTCTCAGAATATAAAAATCCACCCTGCCCTCCTCCAGCTCTGCCGTAATGATCCCCCACCAATCAGGAAGATGTTCGCCCACATGCAGGGCATGGCTGGTCCCCACCACAGCGTAATTAAAATCATAATACAAATCATAATCCTTTACCTGACGCTGCAGCCGCGCATAAGTATCCGCATCGCTTTTGATTTCAATACCGTACAGAGCATTTTCTGTGACCATAACGGCATCGGCTCTCGATCTCCCCATCGTTTTCTCTTCCAGAATCCTGATTTTCCCATAGGTTTCCTCCAGAAAATCAAACAAAGGCTCCCTGATATCCTTATCTTTCAGCATCCGTATTTTCCCCACTGCACAAAAATCCTGCAGGCAGGATTCTCCGCCTGCGCCGGGCCGCTTCTGCAATATAGTTCCAAACCGCCGCAGCCGGCCCATATCTTTGTAATACAGGAACTTCAGAAAAACTTCCTGTGGTGTTATTTACGATCATAAAACATGCGCCGCAGAGTACAGATATCTTTTGGCAGCCTCTCCGCCGCCCCCTGTTCCCGCTGCGTTTTCAGCCAGGCATAAAATGCGTTGGCCGTCGGCGTGGTCAGGGCCGATGTCCTCCTGATGTATCCCCGCCGGAGCGTTTCCTGCGCAACACCTCTCATAAATTTCCAGAACTGATAATACCTCAGCTTGAGCTTGGTCATAAAGCCTGCGCTGTCCTCAATGACAAATCCCTCTATTTTACGGCCTTTGTATTCGTAGTCCTCCTCCAGGACCTCCCCGTACCAGTCAAAAAACTCCGGCCAGCCTGCGATTTCATATGCCCTTTCTTTGGGGCAAAGTCCGAACCGGCCTGCGATACGGCACATGGATTCATATTCATATCTGCAAAACTCCATCTGGTTTTCAACGATATCCAGAAGATACAGCCTGCTTTCCGGATATTCGATAATATGCGGATCATGCTCCATATCCACACATTCAAATACGAAAGAAACATTCTGTTCTTTCAGATACTGTTTCATTTCCTCCAGCTTTTCCGGGC
>VSOB01000080.1 GCA_009774625.1 Lachnospiraceae bacterium | reverse complement strand
CGCAAAGAGCGCGAAAAAATCTCCACTCTTAAACCCTTGACTGTCTGGATTTTTGCCGTTGCCATTTCGCCGCCGAAAACGGGGAACAGGATTTGACAACCCTGCCCCGCTTTCGTCCGCTTCATTCTAACGGCAAAACCGTCTGCACTACTTCGGCGGCTATTGGTAGGTTATGCGGTGGCTCTGCGCCCGCGCCCCCCGACCTCTCCCAAAGAACAGAATGGAATGTTACGCAATAGGGCTTGAAAAAGCTACGGGAAATTAAGGACAAATTTTAGGCTCTCCATACGGCATAAGGTTTTATTTGATAAACGGATTCTGTCAATCTATAGATATGACCGAATACCCCTAAACGAATATTTGTCCCTCTAGTTTCTCTAAACAAAACTGCTAAATGAGATGTAATACCACCAAATGGTTCCATTTTCTTTATACTAAGATTCATGGTTATTTTAATTTTTTCCATAGCCATTGTCTTGTAGTAAGAATCATGATATTGGTATGTATCTTTAAATTTGTTAGTGTTGTCTCCACCCTTATAGAACGAAATATGCCCAAATTGATTTGCCAAATTAACTGTTTCAAACCAATCACTATTATAGAAGTCCGTATCAAAGGGCATGGTAAGTAATGCAAAATTTTGTTTATCTTCTTGGTAATTTTTAGGCATTTCTGCTCTGTCCTTTAATACCACTTCATTCTTTTCAATATACTTGACAATTTGTTGTATCTTTGCTTCATAAGGTTGCGTTGTGGTCTTATCAATTATTTGTACTGATTCCAATTCACCGGAAACACTGACATCAGCCTTGAAAATTTTTTTGATAAGCTCTGAAAAACCAACATTTCCATTTGCGCTACCGTTTTTTCTATTTGTTGTTTGAATATGGCTTGTTTCTACTAATTCAGATGTGATTTGAGATAACAAGCTGTCTATTCCACTCATATCCATATAAATGTAATTTTTTAACTGTTCCATAAGAATACCCCCTATCATTTGCATAACAATTCTCTACAGATTATACAACCCAATTATCACAAAATCAAAGTCACGAACCACCAGCCCTGCTGGTGGTTTCAGACTGTAGACAAAGCGGCTCTGGTGCATGTGTACCAGAGCCATTTTTCTTTTATGAAGTAAATTACATCTAACTTTCTGAAAGGTTCTCTTTCCCCCAGAAGTCCCCTTTTCGCCTTGATCTTTGCCAGCTTTTTCAGATTCATGCAGGCATATGTCAGCCCGACTTTCATTTCCATCCGGGCTTTACCAAACATTTGTGTATAGCGCAATCCATGGGTTTCTTTCGCGGTCCCAAAGATCCGTTCTATGGTCTCTTTTCTGAGTGCATATAGATCCTTCATCCCAAGTGTCTGACGGATATCTTCACACATCTCCATGTATGGTTCCCAGATATGACGTGTCACAACCTTGATATGATCCCTGCTCTGCGTGCATTGTGTCAGATAGGGACAGCCTGCACAGATCTCGCCGCAACTCTTATATTCCCAGTATCCGTCACGATTCGTTGTACTGTAAGTCAGCACTTTGTTATTGGGACAGATATAACAGTCATAATACTCATCATATACATACTCATACTTTTTGAAGAATCCTTCCTCATGGGACTCTTGTAAGGCATGAGCAGTCTGATCCCGTCATCTATGAGCAGCTTTGCAATACCCGGCGTCTTATATCCTGCATCCGCTATCAGTGTCCTGATCCCGATATCCTTTATCTTGTCATACAGGGCCTTAAAGGTCCTGCTGTCATGATGATTCCCGGGATGGACACTGTAACCAGGGATCCAGCCGTTTTTGTCACATGCGGTCTGTACCGCATAGGCAAATACATTTTTATGTTCCCCTTTACGGAACCATCCGCTTTCGGGATCTGAAGTGCTTGTCTTAACCGTCTTTTCTTCCCTCCCGCCGCTTGTGCCAGATGGCGTGTTGTCGTTATCATCCTCTTTTTCTTTCAGCGGGCGTCGGCCGTGTGTTTCACGGTCTTCGTTGATCTCCTTTTTCAACAGTTCCTCAAAGAATAATGCTTCCTCACGGGCAATGCGTTTCTGCATCTTTTTATTGTTTGCCCGGGCTTTTACATGGGTCGCGTCTACAAAGACCTCACCCGGGTCTACCAGTTTACATTTATAACACTCCTGCAGTATATGGGAGAATATCTGTTCAAAAAGATCCGTATCCTTAAAACGGCGGGTATAGTTTTTCCCGAAAGTCGAAAAATGTGGAACCTTATCCATCATTTCAAGACCGAGGAACCAGCGGTAAGCTACATTTACTTCGATCTCTTTTACTGTCTGGCGCATGCTTCCTATGCCATAGAGGTATTGGATGAATGGAAGTTTGATCAGCATAACGGGATCCATACTCGGACGCCCGTTATCAGGACTGTATGTATCCATTACAAGGTCATAGATGAAGTCCCAGTCGATCGCCTTATCGATCATTCTGAGAAGATGATCCTGTGGCACCATGTCATCCATGCAGAACATCTGCACCTGCTGTCTCTTCTTATCTGCATTCTGAGTCATCATAAAAGCATCCCGCCTTTTCTTTGATGCTTCTATTATACCAAAAAAGAACCAAAAAGTCCCGAAAATACAGTATTCTCCTGCTCTTTAAAAGAAAAATCCGAGGCGATAACCTCGGACTTTGTCTACAGTCTGCTCTCTTTATTTATAATTTTCTATCCCTTTCTGTTCCCCACTCTCCTTCGACAGCATATGATAAATAAACCCCATAAAGGATTTTATCATGTATCTGTTTTTCGGACTCTTTATTTTTTTCTGTATCCTTTTCTGTATTCTGAATCACCGAAGAAAAAAATGTATCATCCGGAAAATCTGCTCTATGGACAGTTGCGAAAAGGTGTGTACCCTGAACAATCTTCTGAAACCTTTCGGTTTCTCTTATGTTCCCGGTCAGGATATCGTCACCGCTCTACAGGATGCCTGGCAGCGGAAATTCGGTTATTGTACTTTGTATGATAAGACAGCCTCACATTTTAATATGGTGTTTGACTGTGAACCGATTTATTTTAACTATTGCGGACGTACCTGGCTGATTGAATTTTGGAAGGGCCAGTATGGCATCAACACCGGAGGCGAAATCGGCATCTACCACGCCGATTCCATTCTGAAGCCGGAACAGTATGACAAGACTTTGTTTCACAGTGTATCCGACGAAGAAATGCTTTATATGTCCATGCAGTTGTTTTACAAATGCAGACTTTTATTTTCCATGCGCGGTATCCGTTGGTGGCTGACCGGCTTTGATGTAGGACATTTCTGCGAACCGGCAGATCTGACCATGAAAGCCTCCATTACATTTCCCAACGCCTGTATGCTCAGGAGCTTTGTAGACGGACTGATCCACAGCGGCTATATGGAATGTTCTATTTTTGTCTGCGATCTTACAGTCTCCTTTACTTTCGCCAGACCGTGTACGGCCCAGCACCGATCCTGTTTCTGTTCCTGGCTGTCCCAGATCGGGAACCGGCTGTCCTGCGCACTGTACATGTATGTAACAAGACCTTTTTCCTGTACGCTGGATAAGCTGCTCTATCTGTACTATTTCCTGCCCGCTGCCTTCCGCCGTCTGCTGCGGTTCCGCAGATGCAGAAAACAGAAATACCGCTGTCCGAAAAGGAGCTGCCGATGACACTTTCCCTATCCCCTACTGCCCGTAGCCACAGCCGCATTTCCAAAGCCTTTGACCATGCGCTGCGGCTGCCGCTGCAGCCCGGTTCCAGATACATTCTGTTCAGCGACTGCCACCGGGGCGTCGGCAATGCCAATGACAATTTTCTGAAAAATGAATATCTCTGCCTGGCCGCTCTGCAGTATTACTACCGCAGGGGCTTTACCTATCTGGAACTGGGCGACGGGGACGAATTGTGGGAAAACCGCTGCTTCCGGAAAATCAGGGAAATCCACGCCGATACCTTTGCGATGCTTTCCCGTTTCTATGCCGCAGGGCGTATGTATGTCGTCTACGGGAACCATGACATCGTAAAAAGCAAGAACAGATTCCGTCAGACCTGCATGCATACTTACTACTGTGAACACACACGGCAGGAATGTCCCCTTTTCCCCGGTATCACGTTCTATCCCGGCATCATCCTTCAGGATGTCAGACAAAACATGGACATCTATCTGACCCACGGTCACCAGGCAGATCCTCTCAACAGTACATTCTGGCCTCTGGCCCGCTTTCTGGTCCGTTATCTCTGGAGACCTCTTGAAAAACTGGGGATCCCCGATCCGACCAGTGCAGCCAAAAACAACCGGAAAAAGAAAAAGTCAGAACAACGTCTGACAAAATGGGCAATAAAACACGGGCATATTCTGGTGACCGGCCACACCCATCACCCTATGATCGGCACTGTCCGCTCTCCCTACTGCAACACCGGAAGCTGTATCCATCCCACCGGCATCACCGGCATCGAAATCGAAAACCGCTGTCTGACTCTGGTAAAATGGAGCACACAGGCAAGACCCGATCTGGTTCTTCAGGCCACGCGGGAACAGCTTGGAGAGACGGTCTGTGTGGATGACTACCGCCCTTTTGGGCAAATGTCCCGTTATTAAAGTACGCCTCTCCCAAACCAAAAAATCCGGCCCGCCGGACTCCCGCGCCAAAGGGCGGCTGCATCAGCGACCATTTTCCGGAGCGCGGAGCGGGCATTCCCCGCCTGCGGCGGGCCGCCTCGGCGACATATCTTCAAACCGCCGCAGTGCGGTCCATATTTTTTATGCTTTTATATCCTCTGTACTTTTACCGGTTTTTTCATCTTGCCGGTTACTTCCACATGATTTGCCGTATTCACTTCATCCATCCATTTATCTTTCCATTCTACAAAGGCTCTTGCCTCATCAGGCTGCATGATGTTCACAGGATGGTATTTGTCATCGTTCAGATTTTCCGGGAAAACCGAAACAGAAAGCAGTTCCTTCTGACTTCTGTCATACAGTTCCACCCACTTATCCCCCTTCTTGCCGTTCACAATGGCCACATCGCTTTTCTCGATGCAGTATGCATTGGAATAGCTCACATCTCCCCCTTCGCAGGATAGAGGCACCACATACATGCGGTCCTGATTGAATGCAAGACCGTAATACCAGTAGGATGTGATCGTCTTTTTACCCTGATAGGTGCTCCATTCCCAGCATCCGTATGCTCTGGTGTATTTTTCGATCTGAGGCACCGAGCTCTGCAGAATATTCCATATATGCTCTCTGTCCTCTCCGTTCTGTGCCTTTTTCCGATTCATTTTATCCCTGATCGTAACATAAATAAAGACCACTACGATAAAAACCACTACGATCCCTATAATCTGGGGAACGGTAAATCCATAATATGTAGTTGCCAACATCTTTGTTTCTCCTCCTCCTTTTGTCCGGTGTCAATGATTCATATACGCTCGGTTAAATTGTTTCCTGGGATTTTTTACATAAGTGACGTCAAATACTTTTCTGTTCGTATCCATCAGTACACTGCGAAACAGACCGCCGCCCATACTGTGATTGCGCCAGCCTGCCTGCCCCAGGTCGGACCAGAAATAGATCCCTTTCCGATATTTGATCCCATATTCATAAAAAGCCAGATATTCCCGCAAATGTATCAGCGGGTAAAATCCGAAGCCGATCGTCAGAACCAGATTCACTATGATCATGCCCATAGTGGGAGGTACCTCACCCCACTGTCTGATCGCTGCGATACCGCCGAAATTCATAATATCCAGCAAAATGCAAAACCCTGTCCTCCATCCGACCTGAATCCCTATTTTAACCAGATCCACAGGGCATTCCGCCAGCTTCCGGCCAAGCTGTTCCTCTGCTTCTAAAGCCATCTTTCCTCACCTCCCCTCTGCTTTTGTCTTATATTACACCCATCTGACTTTTTCTCCTGATCCGGTCTGTTTATTTCCAGAATCCTTTTTTCTTTTTGTCCTTCCCTTCGCTTCCGCCATGTTTCCCCGCTTCCGCTTTTTTGGCTGCATTCAGACTGTCGCCTGTGACCTCGTCAAACTTCCGCAGCAGCTCTTTCGCTTCATGAGAAAGTTTATCCGGTACCTGAACCACCAGCGTCACATAATGGTCGCCTCTCACATCCCGGTTGCGCAGAGAAGGCACGCCCTTGCCCTTCAGTCTGACACGCGTATCAGTCTGAGTACCGGCCTTCACTTCGTAGATCACTCTGCCATCCACAGTATCAATCACAATTTCTCCGCCCAGAGCGGCCACTGCAAACGATACCGGCACTGTGGAATAAATATGATAATCCTGCCTCTGGAACACAGGATGGCGCTGTACCATAACCTCCACCAGCAGATCCCCTCTCGGTCCGCCGTTTATTCCCGGTTCACCCTTATCCCGGATACGCACACTCTGTCCGTTGTCAATACCGGCCGGTATGCTGATCTGTATTTTCTTGCGGTTTGCTATAAATCCACTGCCATGACAGTCTCCGCACTTGTCCTTTATCACCTTTCCGCTGCCGCCGCATTCAGGACAGGTCTGTACATTTCTGACTGTACCAAAAAAAGACTGCTGTGTAAAGACCACCTGACCTTTTCCGCCGCATTTTGAACAGGTTTCCGGACTGGTGCCCGGCTTTGCTCCGCTTCCGTGGCAGGTAGGACATTCATCCTTCAGGGTCAGCTCGATCTCTTTTTCCACACCGAAAACCGCTTCTTCAAATGAAATGCGCACACTGGTACGGATATTGGCTCCCTTCATCGGGCCATTGCTGCTGCGTCCGCTTCTTCTGCCGCCGCCGAACAAATCCCCGAATATATCTCCGAATATATCCCCGAAATCAGCGCTGTTAAAGTCAAAACCGCCAAAGCCGCCGCCACCGCCGCCGCCACTTTCAAACGCGGCATGGCCAAACTGATCGTACTGACGCCTCTTTTCGGGATCACTCAATATGGCATACGCTTCGGACGCTTCTTTAAATTTTTTCTCCGCTTCCGCATCGCCTGGATTCATATCCGGATGGTATTTTTTTGCAAGCGCCCTGTATGCTTTTTTGATCGCTGCCTCATCGGCACTTTTCTCTACTCCCAGGACCTCATAATAATCACGTTTCTGCTCTGCCATAACAATCTACCTTTTTCCATACACGTATGGGGCATATGAAATCCGTTCTATGCCCCATACCACATTGTATTCTATACCTCTCTGTAATCTCCGTCTACCACATCGTCTCCGGCTCCTGCATCGTCCGCCGGACCGGCCTGCGCACCGCCCATATCCGGTCCTGCCGCACTGCCGCCGGCTGCCTGTGCCTGCTCATATACCTTGGTGAACAGGGCCTGTGCGCTGTTCATCAGTTTTTCCTGAGCGGCCTTCATCTCTGCCACCTGTGCTTCCGACATTTCCGTATCTTTGGTTTTCTCCAGAATCTCTTTCAGCGCTGCCAGCTCTGTTTCCACCGCGCTCTTATCGCTGTCGGAAATCTTATCGCCCACATCAGCCAGTGCCTTTTCTGTCTGGAATACGAAAGAATCCGCATCATTTCTGGCATCAATGGCTTCTTTTCTCTTCTTATCCTGGGCTTCAAACTCTGCTGCTTCTTTTACTGCCCTGTCAATATCTTCATCCGACATATTGGAACCTGCCGTAATGGTAATATGCTGTTCCTTACCGGTTCCCAGATCCTTAGCGGACACATTTACGATACCGTTGGCATCGATGTCAAATGTAACTTCGATCTGAGGGATTCCGCGGGGAGCCGGAGGGATCCCGTCCAGTCTGAACTGGCCCAGCGATTTATTGTCCTTTGCGAACTGCCTCTCACCCTGTACCACATTGATGTCCACTGCGGTCTGATTGTCTGCCGCTGTGGAAAATACCTGGCTCTTCTTGGTGGGAATCGTCGTGTTCCTTTCGATCAGTCTGGTTGCCACGCCGCCCATCGTTTCGATGGAAAGAGAAAGGGGCGTTACGTCCAGCAGCAGGATATCCCCTGCGCCGGCATCTCCTGCCAGCTTACCGCCCTGGATGGATGCACCGATTGCAACACACTCATCCGGATTCAATGACTTGCTGGGTTCATGGCCTGTCAAAGCCTTTACCTTATCCTGTACAGCCGGAATACGTGTGGAACCGCCCACCAGCAGTACCTTGCCCAGCTCGGACGAGGTAACGCCCGCGTCCTTCAATGCGTTCTGCACCGGAATCGCCGTCATCTCCACCAGATCATGGGTCAGCTCATCAAACTTGGCCCTTGACAGGTTCATATCAAAATGCTTCGGCCCTTCTGCCGTCGCTGTAATGAACGGAAGGTTGATATTGGTGGTGGTGGCGGAAGAAAGCTCTTTCTTTGCTTTTTCTGCAGCTTCTTTCAGTCTCTGCAGCGCCATCTTATCGTTGGAAAGGTCGATGCCTTCATTTTTCTTAAACTCTGCCAGCATATAATCCGTGATCTTCTGGTCAAAGTCATCGCCGCCCAGCCTGTTGTTTCCGTTGGTAGCCAGCACTTCGATCACACCGTCGCCGATTTCGATGATGGATACGTCGAAAGTACCGCCGCCCAGGTCATAAACCATGATTTTCTGCTCTTTTTCATTGTCCAGGCCATATGCCAGCGCTGCCGCCGTAGGCTCGTTGATGATACGCTTTACATCCATACCTGCGATCTTACCTGCGTCTTTTGTTGCCTGACGCTGCGCATCATTGAAATAAGCCGGTACGGTAATCACCGCCTCTGTCACCTTTTCGCCCAGATAATTCTCTGCATCCGCCTTCAGCTTTTGCAGAATCATAGCGGAAATCTGCTGGGGAGAGTATTTCTTTTCGTCAATGGTACGGCCATGATCGGTACCCATATCCCTCTTAATAGAAGAAATGGTTTTCTCTGCGTTGGTAACTGCCTGCCGCTTTGCCGGCTCGCCTACCAGTCTTTCGCCTGTCTTTGTAAATGCCACAACAGACGGTGTGGTTCTTGCGCCTTCTGTATTTGCGATAACGGTCGGTTTCCCGCCTTCCATAACAGCCACACAGCTATTTGTTGTTCCAAGGTCGATTCCTATAATCTTGCTCATGATAAAGCCCTCCTATATAAATATTATGTTCCTGTATTTATGTCCACAGCGCCCGCGGCACATGCCATGCCTTAAGGAGCTTCCTACTGCACAACCCCCACCATACTGTGCCGTACTACGGTATCATGGTACAGATAACCCTTCTGCAGCTCCTGTGCCACGATTCCGGATGCAAACGCTTCACTTTCCACCTGCATCACCGCATTGTGGAAATCAGGATTGAACTCCGTTCCCACCGCTTCGATGGGTTTGACCCCGATGCCTTCCAATTCTGTCATAAGCTGCTTATATACCATATTCATGCCTTCCATAAAGGCATCACTTCCGCCTCCGGGAGCGGCAGCCTGCAGTCCTCTTTCAAAATTGTCCACCACCGGCAGTATCTTTTCTATGACGCTTCTGGCTCCGGTTTCAAACATCTGCGTCTTTTCTCTCTCTGTCCGTTTCCGGAAATTTTCAAATTCCGCCATCTGACGCTTGACCCGGTCCTCCAGTTCCTCTATCTTTTCTTTATATTTATCCTTTTTCTCCGCTTTGGCCTTTTTCTTTGCCGCCTTGATTTCTTCCTTGCTCAGAGTCTGCTCTCCGTCAGGCGCCTGGCTTTCGCACGCCCCGGCCTCCGCCTCTGCAAAATCAGAACCTTCTGTCATGGTATCCGTAGTATCTGTATTTTCCGATTCTTCATTCCATTCCTGTTCCAGCCTGTTTTCTTCTGACACGTCTCTTCTTCCTTTCGCATTTATAATTTGCCGGCATTACCGTTTCTTGTATAAAATGTCCAACTGATGCATCAGTGTTTTCAGTGTGTCCACCACCTTATCATAATCCATACGGGTGGGGCCGATGATACCGATCGTTCCCCGCATCCCTTCTTCCAGCTCATAGGTGGCAGTTACTATGCTGCAGTCCTTCATTGTCTTGATCGGTGTCTCTTCCCCGATGTAAACCTGGATCCCTGTATTGCTTTCATCCGCCAGCGTTTCCCGTACCAGTTCCGTCAGCATCTGCTTTTCTTCAAATGTATTAATCAGTTCGCTGGCCTTCTGATGGTCCGCCAGTTCCGGATAGCGGAAAATATTGTTGGTGCCGCTGGTATAGATTTCCAGATCTTCATCCGCCTTGATCGCCTCTGCTACCGCATCGATGACTTCGCTTACAATATCGCTGTGGATACCGGCCTGACGCTTCATCGTGGAAATCATCCCCAGATTGATTTCCTCCGCCGACAGTCCGTTCAGATAAGTATTGAGCAGGATATTCAGCTTCAGTATCGTTTCGTCATCCAGCTCTTCCTCCATCTGCAGCATATTGTTTTTGATCACATTGCCTTCTGCCACGATCACTGCCAGCAACTGTCTGGCATCCATCTTGGAAAGCTGAATAAATTTCAGTTTGTTCTTCCTGGTCTGGGGGGCGGAAATCATCGTGGCATAATTGGTATTGACTGCCAACAGCTTCGCCACCTGTTTTAAAAGCTGTTCCATCCTGTCCTGCTTTTCCAGGAGCATCCCCTTGATCTCCTCCACCTCTTTTTCCTTCACCTGCATCATATCATCCACGTACAGACGATAGCCTTTGTCAGAAGGAATCCTGCCTGCAGAAGTGTGAGGCTGCAAAATATAGCCCAGCTCTTCCAGATCCGCCATTTCATTGCGGATGGTAGCCGAACTCAGATTCAGGTCCGTATATTTGGAAATCGTCCTGCTGCCTACCGGCTCACCCGTTTCCAGATAATTATGGATGATGGCCTGCAAAATCTTCTTCTTTCTATCATCTAACTGCATTTCCATCACCTCTCCCGCCTGTTATTAGCACTCGTCTTTTATGAGTGCTAATATCTTCTTTACCTAAAATAGCACTTACACTATTTATTGTCAAT
>VSOB01000008.1 GCA_009774625.1 Lachnospiraceae bacterium | reverse complement strand
TCAACTTTTGTACACTAAGAGCATCATGAAGAGTATGTTGTGGCCAATAACAAATCCGATCAGGAACCGGAGGAAGAGGCAAAGCCGGAAAAGGAACAGGAGCCGGCATCGAAGGAAGAGGCGGAATCAGAAAAAGGGCCGAAGCCGGAGAAAGAACAAGAACGGGAACAGGAACCGGAGGAAGAGACGAAGCCGGAAAAGGAACAGAAACCGGCCAAGCGGCAGGGTACGGCAAAACCGGTCAAAAAGGCGAGAACGGCAGGTAAGAAGAGCAGGGCAAAGAAATAAATACAGACAAGAGAGATTCTTGGCTTCCGGGAATCTCTTTTGTTCCTTTTCTAAACGCTATGATGGGGAGTGCAGACGTTTATGGTAGAGAAGGTGAGAGTGAAAATGGAAGAGGTACGGCTGAATAAATATCTGGCTGCCTGCGGGGTCTGTTCCAGAAGGGATGCGGACCGGCTGATTGCATCGGGCCGTGTGTGTGTCAATGGTGCTGTGGCCGGTTTTGGGATGCGGGTGCAGACCGGAGATCAGGTGACGGTGGACGGCAGGGTACTTGCCGGAAAGGAAGACCGGGTGGTACTGGCCTATTACAAGCCGGCGGGGGTGACCTGTACAGAGAAAGATCCGTTTGCGGATCGTATGGTAACAAAGGAAATCGGGTATCCTGTGCGTGTTACCTATGCAGGAAGGCTGGATAAGGATTCGGAAGGGCTGCTTATCCTGAGCAATGACGGTGATCTGATTCAGCGGATGATGAAGGGCGCCAATGGCCATGAAAAGGAATACCTGGTCCGGACCAGACAGGAGATCACGCAGGATTTTCTGGATAAAATGGCAGCAGGGGTGTATCTGCCGGATCTGGAGGTACAGACCAGACCCTGCCGGATTGAGAAAAAAGGGAGACATACATTTTGCATTACACTGACCCAGGGCCTGAACCGGCAGATCCGGAGAATGTGCCGTGTGTTGTTGGTGGATGTGGTTTTTCTGAAACGGATCCGGGTGATGAACATCACGCTGGGCGGGCTGAATCCGGGAGCTTATCGGGTGGTCGGGGGTGAAGAGCTGGCCAGGCTGTACCGGGAGTCCTATGGCAGCGCGGGCGGCAGGCTCGCCAAATAGCCGGAAGTAAAACGGAAGGCGGCGCAGGCAGGAGAGAGGCAGACAAGGAATATGACATGGAAGGAAGAAATGGGAACACAGACAGAGACAGAGCTGCTAAAGGAAATGAAGGAGCTGACGGAAAAGCTGAATGAGGCATCCAGAGCTTATTATGCGCAGGATGTTGAGCTGATGAGCAATCTGGAGTATGACAGTCTTTATACACGTCTGGAGGAGCTGGAAGCGGCCACCGGCGTAGTGCTTGCCGGCAGCCCTACGATACATGTGGGATATGAGTCAGTGGATGAGCTGCCAAAAGAGCGGCATGAGAGCCGGATGCTGTCTCTGGACAAGACCAAAGAGAGGGAAGAGCTGCGGGAGTTTTTAAAAGACAGCCGGGGGATGCTGAGCTGGAAGCTGGACGGCCTGACGGTGGTGCTGCATTATCAGGAGGGAAAACTGATAAAGGCAGTGACCAGGGGGAATGGTGAGGTAGGAGAGATCATCACCAACAATGCCAGAGTATTTCAGAATATTCCGCTTCAGATTGCATTTTCAGGGGAGCTGGTTCTGCGGGGAGAAGCTATCATTACGTATTCTGATTTTGCACGGATCAATGAGGAGATCGGAGAAGATGCGGCTAAATATAAAAATCCCAGAAATCTCTGCAGCGGTTCTGTCAGACAGTTGAACAATGAGATCACAGCCGGAAGAAGGGTGCGGTTTTATGCGTTTTCTCTTGTGCGTGCGGACGGGATGACATTTGAAAATTCCAGGGAAAAACAAATGTTATTTTTAAAAAACCAGGGGTTTGAGATCGTGGAATATCGTATGGTAACAGGTGATACGGTATTGGAAGCGGTTGCGGAATTTGAACAGGCCATTCAGACTTATGACGTTCCCTCGGACGGGCTGGTGCTGTGTCTGGATGATCTGGAATACAGCCGGCGGCTGGGGAGCACCACCAAATTTCCCAGAGATTCCATTGCTTTTAAATGGGCGGATGAGCAGGCGGAAACCACATTGCGGGAAATCGAGTGGAGCGCCAGCCGCACTGGGCTGATCAATCCGGTTGCGGTATTTGAACCGGTGGAGCTGGAGGGGACGACAGTGAGCCGGGCTTCTGTGCACAATGTAAGTATTGTGAAGTCGCTGAAGCTGGGATACGGGGACCGGATTATGGTCTATAAGGCCAATATGATCATTCCCCAGATCGCCCGGAACCTGACGGAGAGCGGCAGCATTGTACCGCCTGCCGCCTGTCCGGTGTGCGGAGGCGATACTGCGGTGCGGAAAACCAATGAAGTGGAAGCTCTGTATTGTCTGAATCCTGACTGCGGCGCCAAGAAGATCAAATCGTTTACGCTCTTTGCCAGCAGAGATGCCATGAACATTGACGGGCTGAGTGAGGCCACGCTGGAAAAGCTGATCGGTAAAGGGCTGATCCATCATTATGCGGATATGTTCCATCTGGACCGGTACCGGGCGGAAATCGTGGAGATGGAGGGATTTGGAGAGCGCTCTTTTCAAAATCTGACAGACAGTATCGAACGGGCCAGAAATACCACGCTGCCCAGACTGATATACAGCCTGGGAATCGAAAATATCGGGCTGGCCAATGCCAAAGTGATCTGCCGGGCATTTGGATATGATCTGGAACGGATGCGCAGTGTCGGGGCAGAGGAGCTTAGTGAGATTGACGGTATCGGCGAGGTGATTGCCGCCTCGTTCCATGACTATTTTGCAGAGGAAAAAAACAAAAGAGAACTGGAACTTTTGCTGCCGGAGCTGTCCATTTTGGCGGAACAGATACCGGAGAGTGAACTGACGCTGCAGGGGATGGTATTTGTCATCACCGGCAGTCTGCAGTACTATGAAAACAGAAATGCACTGAAGGAAGAAATCGAAAAAAGAGGCGGAAAGGTGTCGGGCAGCGTCAGCTCCAAAACCAGCGGACTCATCAACAATGATACCACATCCAATTCCTCCAAAAATAAAAAAGCCAGAGAATTGGGGATTCCGGTGATTTCCGAAGAAATATTCCGCCGGAAATATCTGCAATAAGAAAAGAAGGAGTAGGACACTATGCCGATTAAAGTACAGAATGATCTTCCGGCCAAGGAGATATTGGAAAATGAAAATATATTTGTGATGGATGAAAATCGGTCGATTCATCAGGATATCCGTCTTTTGCAGATCTGCATCCTGAATCTGATGCCGGTGAAACAGGATACGGAGCTGCAGCTTCTGCGTGCACTTTCCAATACCCCTCTGCAGATTCAGATTACATTTATGAAGATGAACAGTCATGTGTCTCTTCATACACCGGTTACGCATCTGAACAATTTCTACAATACCTTTGACGAGCTGCGCAGCCGTAAGTTTGACGGGATGATCATTACCGGTGCGCCGGTGGAGCAGATTGACTTTACAGAGGTGGATTACTGGGAAGAACTGTGTGAGATTATGGACTGGAGCAGGAAGCATGTGACCTCAGTGTTCCATATCTGCTGGGGGGCACAGGCAGGACTGTACCATCATTTCGGCATCCGCAAGCATCTGCTGGACAGTAAGTTGTTCGGTTTGTTTGAACACAGGGTGATGAACCGCAAGGTGCCGCTGGTACGGGGATTTGACGATATTTTTCTGGCGCCTCACAGCAGGCATACGGCAGTGTCCGACAGAGATATTCATGACTGCAGCCGGCTTCTTGTGCTGGCCGAGTCCGAAAAGGCGGGAGTTTATCTGTGTATGACAGAGGGCGGCCGACAGATTTTTGTGATGGGCCATCCGGAATATGACCGGGTAACATTGCACGATGAATATATGCGGGATAAAAACAAAGGTCTGAATACCGCGCTGCCGGAGCATTATTATACGGATGATGACTGTACGATACGGCCTAACCTGCAGTGGCGTGCCCATTGTAATATGCTGTACTCCAACTGGCTGAATTATTATGTATATCAGGCCACACCCTATGATCTGGATAAGATCGGGTAGAGGTGATGAAAGGTGGAAGCGCATCGCGTTTCCACCTTTACCGGACAAAAAAGTCCTGTGGGCCTACCGTTTTTCATACAGGACTTCCGTAATTCCATTATAGTGCCTTATATTTGTTAATTTTAGTTGTAATTCTGTATCCAGTGTTCCAAACAGGTGGATGCCATCTCCCAGAATCGTGGGAATGATGGAGAGATGAAAGGTATCGATCATATTTTCCTGCAAGAGCTGCTGCACAATATTTGCTCCGCCGCATATCCAGATGTTTTTTCCGTTTTGTTTTTTCAGCCGTTGTATCAGATCGTTGGGGGATTCCTGCACAAACTGAATGTTTTGATCAGAAACAATGTTCCGATGTGTGATCACATAACTGTTCAGATCACGATAAACCCATTCAGAGGGTGAAAGCTCTGTTATGATCTGATGATAAGTGGTAAAGCCCATAACAACAGTGTCGATTTCTTTGATCAATGCAGAATAGGCATCTTCTGTTTCCACATTAATATCCTGCCCTTTGAGCCAGTCAACCCGGCCGTTTTTGTCTGCAATATAACCATCCAGACTCATGGCAATGAACAACACAACTTTTCTCATATAAGACTCCTGTATCACACAGCTAACATGTTACGTCATCACTAAATATCTTTTATAGTATAATGGCAGGTCCGGAATCTGTCAATTGATAATGGCAGGGTGCGTGACGATCAATCGATCCGTAAAAAATACCGGGGAAACGACTATGAAAAAGATACAGAATATTGAATTTTATACCGGGAGCAAGGAAGAACGGCTTCCCGATTTTGCCGCTGATTTTCCCTATCTGGCTTCGCGGGTGGAGCTGGATCAGTTTATGGGACGGTTTGTGCCGTGGCACTGGCACAGGACGGTGGAGCTGTTTTATATGGAAAGCGGCGCTCTTGTTTATCATACACCGGGAGGAAGATGGCTGTTTCCGGCAGGCTCCGGCGGCATGGTCAATTCCAATGTCCTTCATATGACAAAGCCCGCATCGCAGGCAAAAGACAATATTCAGCTTCTTCATATGTTTGATGTTTCTCTGCTGTCGGGAGAGGCGGGGAGCCGGATCGGGCATAAATATATTACGCCTCTTGTGACGGCTCCGCAGCTTGAAATGATAGCGCTTTTTCCGGAGGATCCTGTGCAGGCCGATATTTTAAAGCGGATTCGGGAGGCATTTTGTTTCGCAGATAATACGTTTGGGTATGAGATCAGGCTGAGAGAGGCACTGACGGAAATATGGCTGCTGCTTTTGGAACAATCCCGTCCTGCGCTGGAGCAAAAAGGGGAAGATCATAAAAATGAGGACAAAATCAAGCGGATGATGATTTATATGCATGCACATTATGCCGAAAAGATCTCCATTCCTGAGCTTGCAGCATCCGCTTTTTTAAGCGAACGGGAATGTTTCCGGGTATTTCAGACATGCCTGCACATGACACCCATAGAATATCTGAGAAGTTACCGGCTGCAGACGGCCTGCCGGATGCTGGCGGAAGGACAGGAGTCTGTCACCGCAGTGGGGCATGCTTGCGGGCTGGGGAGCAGCAGCTATTTCGGAAAAGTCTTTCGGGAATATACCGGGTGTACGCCGCTTGCGTATCGGCGTAAATGGCAGGAGCGTGACAGATAAAGGCAGAGCGGTGCGGTAAAAATAGAAAAGAACAGAAAATGGATACGATAAGAAAGAGGTAAGCGATGAAATTTTCTTATGAAAAAGTTAAGGACCCTGCATATTTCAAAGAACATTGCCTGCCGGCCCATGCGGAGTTTACCGCGTATGAAAGCCTGCAGGATCAAAGAGAGGACAGGCGGACTTTGTATGCGTCTTTGAATGGTATATGGAAAATGGCATATGCAGAAAATCTGAAAAGCCCGCTGCTGGACGGCTATGAAAAAATGGAGACCGACTGCAGTGAATGGGCAGAGATCCATGTGCCGGGGCATATTCAACTGCAGGGGTATGACAGGCCCCAATACGTCAATGTGCAGTATCCCTGGGACGGCCGGGAAGAAATCGCACCGGGAGAAATCCCGGAGCGGTTCAATCCAACCGCGTGTTATGTAAAGTATTTTGAAGTTCCGGAGCAGATGAAGGGACGTCCTGTGCTGATTTCTTTTCAGGGAGTGGAAAGCGGCATGATCCTTTATCTGAACGGAAGGTACGTGGGATATAGCGAGGATTCTTTTACGCCCTCCGAATTTGATCTGACACCCTACCTGCGGGAGGGAATCAATAAACTGGCTGTTACCGTAATCAAATGGACTTCGGGGAGCTGGTGTGAGGATCAGGATTTCTTCCGGTTTTCCGGCATTTATCGGGATGTGTTTCTGTATACCAGACCGGAATGTTATCTGGAGGATTTTACAGTCAGAACGGATTTAGCGGAAGATTATAAAAAAGCAAATGTTATGGTGACTGTGAAAGGGAGATTTGACCGGGTACAGGCACAGCTTCGGCAGGAGGGGCAGGTGATTGCAGAAGCAGAGTGCGCAGCAGAAGGGGGAGTGGCAGGGCATGTCTCTCTCCGGATCAAGGAGCCGCGGCTTTGGAGTGCGGAAGATCCTTATTTATATGAACTGCTGTTGTATGTAAAAGACCGGGACGGCAGAGTGCATGAAGTGATTCCTCAGGCAGTGGGAGTCCGGAAAGTGGAGATTCGGGACAGTCTGATTTTATTAAACGGCAGACGAATCGAATTCAAAGGGGTGAACCGGCATGATTTTTCCAGTCGGCATGGACGGGCCGTTACAGAGCAGGAGACGCTGCTGGATGTGGTGACGATGAAACAAAACAACATCAATGCCATCCGTACCAGCCACTATCCGGACAATACGCCCCTGTATCATATGTGCGATACCTATGGACTGTATCTGCTTGCGGAAAACAATATGGAGACTCACGGCACCTGGGCCAGAGCAGGAGGAGGACAGGCGGACCGCTCTTCCATACTGCCCGGCAGTCATATGGAATGGCTGCCCATGCTGCTGGATCGGGTACGTTCCTGTTATGAGAGGGATAAGAACCACCCGTCCGTTCTGATCTGGTCCTGCGGCAATGAATCTCACGGAGGACCGGTGATCTGTAAAATGGCAGAAGAATTCAGACGTCTGGATCCTACAAGGCCGGTTCACTATGAGGGGGTATTTCAGGACCGGAGTTATAACGAAACAAGTGATATGGAATCTCAGATGTATCCGTCGGCTGCGGATATTGCCGCTTTTTTAAAAGAACACAGGGAAAAGCCGTTTATCTGCTGTGAATATGCCCACGCAATGGGCAATTCCTGCGGCGGTATGTTTCTGTATACGGATCTGATGGAACAGGAGCCTTTGTATCAGGGCGGTTTTTTGTGGGATTATATTGATCAGAGTATCGGGACTGTAAACCGTTATGGAGAATGGTTTGAAGGCTATGGCGGTGATTTTGATGACAGGCCCACCGATTATGAGTTCAGCGGAAACGGAATCGTCTATGGCAGTGACCGGACGCCCACGCCAAAGATGGCTGCGGTAAAATACAATTACCAGAATATTAAAATAGAAATGGAACAGGGGAAAAAGCCTGTCTCGGTCCGGATCCGGAACCGGCATTTGTTTTTATCCACCGGCTGCTTTTGCGGCAGGATGGAAGTGCGGAAAAACGGAACGATATTGTTGCAGAAGGAGCTGTCTGCAGACATCGGACCCATGTCAGAGGCGGAGGTGGCGCTGCCGCTTCCAAAGCTGCCGGACGGAGCGGAATATGCAGTGATCGTTTCCTTTCATCTAAAGGAGGATGCGCTTTGGGCAAAGGCAGGACATGAGGTGGCTTTTGGGGAGTGTATCTTTACACAGGAAGCGGAAGCAATGCCGGAGCGGCTTTTCTGGCATCAGACACTGGCAGGCTGTAAGGCAGCAAAAGAGAGCAGACCGGAAGTGGTTCATGGCGCTATGAATCTGGGCGTTCGGGGAACACATTTTACCGCTTTGTTTTCCGCCCTGCAGGGTGGTCTGGTTTCCTATGTATATGATGGACGGGAAATGATCGCTACGATGCCCAGACCCAATTTTTTCCGGGCGCCTACCAGCAATGACATCGGCAGTCTGATGCCGCAGCGGTATGCCCAGTGGAAAATAGCCAGTGAATACAATACGTTTCACAGACTGGATGAGAATATGTCCAGGGACTGGACAGAGCAGGCTGGCTGTCAGGTGGAAGAAACAGGGGATTCGGTAAAGATTTCGTATATTTATTATATGCCCACAGTGCCTGCAAGCCAGTGCCGGATGTCCTATGAGGTTTTTGGGGACGGAACCATCCGGACGCTGCTTACCTATGATCCGGTGCCGGAGCTGGGAGATATGCCAGAGTTCGGGGTGCTGCTGCGGATGAAGGCAGAGTATGACAGGATGCAGTGGTATGGAATGGGACCGGGAGAAACCTACATCGACAGGATGCAGGGCGCCAGACTGGGCATCTATGAAAGCTCTGTCAGAGACAATATGGCCCGTTATCTGGTACCCCAGGAGTGCGGCAACAGGACAGGGGTGCGGTATGCCAAAGTGATGGATGCTTTTGGTCATGGCCTGCTCTTTACCGGTGATGGGATGCATTTTTCGGCGCTGCCTTATCTGCCCCAGGAACTGGAGGCTGCAAGACATGCCTATGAGCTTCCGCCGGTGCATTATACGGTTATCCGGGCTTCGCTGTCTCAGATGGGGGTGGCGGGGGATGACAGTTGGGGCGCCAGGACGCTGGAGCAGTTTCTGCTGGATACCTCCGGCCCGATGTCGTTTTGCTTTACGATGAAGGGAATATAAGTGGAATAAAGAAAACAGGCGATTTTCCGGTTTCGGTTCTGTTATAAATGTGAATCCGGGAAAAGCCTGTTTTTTTCTTTCATAATTGTAGAAAACTGCTGACAATGGTACAATAAAAATGCCTGGCAAGAGGAGGATGGTTTTCCGGTATATGATAACAATCGGCATAAAAAATACACTCGCCAACCGAGTGTATCTTAATCCAAAAAACGTTTCAGATCCCGTCAAAACTTCCGGGTTTTTATGCAATCGGAGTGACAAGATTCGAACTTGCGGCCTCCGCCTCCCTAAGACGGCGCTCTAACCAAACTGAGCCACACCCCGTTATGCCGTATGATATTTTATATCCGGCAACTCTGATATTATAACCTTTTCAGGCAAAAAAATCAAGTATTTTTTGTAAATTTTTCTAAATTTTATAGAAAGGAGTCTGCAGCATGGGAATTACGGCAGCATATATGGTTCCGCATCCGCCTCTGATCGTACCGGAGATCGGAAGAGGTGAGGAAAGGAAGATTCAAAGTACGATAGAGGCGTATCGGGAGGTGGCCGGTGAGGTGGGGACATACAAACCGGAGACCATTGTACTGTTGACACCGCATCAGATTATGTACAGCGATTATTTTCATATCTCACCGGGAGAAAGTGCGGAAGGTGATTTCGGGCAGTTTGGGGCCTCTCATGTAAAGATCAACGTTTCCTATGACAGAGCATTTGCGGACATGCTGTGTGAACTGGCAAAATCAGCCGGTCTGCCGGCCGGAACACTGGGAGAGCGGGAGAAAAGGCTGGATCACGGGAGTCTGGTACCGTTGTACTTTATCAATCAATGTTACAGGTCGTATCGTCTGGTCCGGATAGGTCTGTCAGGGCTGCCGTTTCACAGGCATTATGAGCTGGGGCAGTATATTCAGGAGACGGCAGACAGGCTGAATCGGAAAACGGTGGTCATTGCCAGCGGAGATCTGTCCCACAGACTGAAAGAGGAAGGACCTTACGGTTATCGTGCGGAAGGCCCGGATTATGACAGCCGTATTATGGATGTGATGGGAAACGGCAGGTTTGGAGAGTTATTTGGATTTTCAGAGGATTTCTGCGACAGGGCAGGGGAATGCGGGCACCGGAGCTTTGTCATTATGGCAGGTACACTGGACGGCAGGACGGTTTCTGCACGGCGCCTTTCTTATGAGGGGCCCTTTGGCGTAGGCTATGGAATCTGTGCATTTGCGGCAGGAGACTGTGACACTGACCGGAGATTCGGAGAGCAGCAACAACGTCAGGAAAGGGAGAAAATACAGAAATTACGGGAGCAGGAGGATACTTATGTGGAGCTTGCCAGAAAGACCATTGAAACTTTTGTGCGGACTGGCAGGCAGATAGAAGTGCCCGGAGGGCTGCCGGGAGAGCTGTATGGGCAAAAGGCGGGGGTTTTTGTTTCCATAAAGGAAAATGGCCGTCTGCGAGGCTGTATCGGAACGATCCAGGCCACGCAGGATTCCATAGCGCAGGAGCTGATCTGCAATGCAGTCAGCGCAGCCGCCCGCGATCCCAGATTCGACCCGATTGAGGCATGGGAACTGGACGATCTGGTCATCAGCGTGGATGTGTTGGGAGAGGCGGAAAAAATTGATTCGCCGGAAGAACTGGATGTCAGACGGTATGGTGTAATCGTGACCAGCGGGTACAGACGGGGGCTGTTGCTGCCCAATCTGGAAGGCGTGGATACGGTTGCAGAGCAGGTTGCAATCGCAAAACAGAAAGCGGGCATCGGGGAAGAAGAGCCGTCGCAGTTAGAACGTTTTGAGGTGGTTCGACATAAATAACAAATGCTATTTTATTTGTATCCGGACTGAGAAAGGAAAACAGAACGGATAACAGGAAAAACAGGAGGAAGGATATGAAAACAGTCTGTCAGGTGTGTCTGCATCACTGTGCTCTGGAGCCGGGTCAGACGGGGGTTTGCGGGGGCCGGAAAAATGCGGACGGCACTGTGGTATGTGAAAACTATGGCCGTATTACTTCTCTGGCATTGGATCCTGTTGAGAAAAAACCGCTGCGGAGATTTTATCCGGGGAGCCGGATTTTGTCTGTGGGCAGTTACGGATGCAATCTGCGATGTCCTTTTTGTCAGAATCATGAGATTTCCATGCCGCCAATGGCCGGAAAAGAAGAACGCCATAGCGGGCAGGCAGCAGGAAAGGGAAAGGAAACGTGCAAAAGGCCGGGATGGAGATTTTTTTCTGCCAGAGAGCTGGCAGAGTTGGCGCGGGCATATGAAGGAGACGGAAACATTGGAGTGGCATTTACCTACAACGAACCGTTGATCGGCTGGGAATATGTGAGGGATACGGCAGAACTGGTGAAGGCATACGGGATGAAAACAGTGCTTGTGACCAATGGAACGGCAGAGCCCTGGGTACTGGAAGAGCTGCTGCCCCTGACGGATGCCATGAACATTGATCTGAAAGGGTTTCAGGAGTCATATTACCAGAAGCTGGGCGGCAGTCTGGAAGCTGTAAAGGGGTTTATCGGACGGGCACAGGAAAAATGTCATGTGGAGCTGACCACATTGATCGTGCCGGGCGAAAATGACAGGGTGCATCACCTTGCAAAGACAGCGGAAGAGTTTCTCAGCTATGTCTATGCGGGAAATTGCTGAAGGCATAGAAATATATAATATAGCAAAAAAACAATTGCCGGAAAAGCGTATGGGACATAGTAGCTTTTCCGGCATTCTGTGTATTTATGAGAGAAAAGCGGCAAAGTTTTCCTCAGCAAGCGTTATTCATTTGCGGCTGTTCTTTCTTTTTTCAGATTTTTCTGGGCGGTTGACAACATCAGCTTGATACGGTTGAGCTGGTTGACTTCGCTGGCTCCCGGATCGTAATCAATGGCCACGATATTGGATACGGGATAGCGGCGGCGCAGTTCCTTAATGACGCCTTTTCCTACCACGTGATTGGGCAGGCAGCCGAAAGGCTGGGTACATACGATGTTGTGTACGCCGCTGTGGATCAGCTCCATCATTTCTCCGGTAAGGAACCAGCCCTCCCCGGTCTGATTGCCAATGGAAACGATGGGTTTGGCATAGGAAACCAGATCGTATATATTGGCGGGCGGCGTAAAATGCCGGCTTTTTCTGAAAGCTGATGCAGCGGGCCTGCGCAGGAAAGAAAGTCCCCGGATACCCAGTGCGGAAAGCCGTGCGGCTTTTTTGCTGGTCCCCAGGTTTTCCGCTTTGTAAATCTGATTGTAAAAGCAATACAGCATAAAATCCAGCAGATCGGGTACTACAGCTTCCGCGCCTTCCGCTTCCAGCAGATTGACCAGATCGTTATTTGCCGCAGGGGAAAACTTAACAAGAATCTCCCCCACGATACCGACTCTTGGCTTTTGTATCTCTGTGGTGGGCAATGCATCAAATTCCCGGATGATGTCTTTGCACAGGCGGCTGAACCGGAAGTAATCCGGATATCTGCCGGACAGGAATGTTTTACACTGCCCGGCCCATTTCCGGTGCAGGGCCTGGGCAGCCCCGGGTTTTTTTTCATAGGGGCGCATACGGTACAGGCAGCGCATGAAAATATCTCCCAGTACAGCGGCATAGGCGGCTCTGACAAACAGGCCCATGCTGAGATGGAATCCGGGATTGCTTTCAATGCCGGCCAGGTTCAGAGAGATCACCGGTATCTGCTGCATACCGGCTTTTTCCAGCGCCCGGCGGATAAAGCCCACATAATTGGTGGCGCGGCAGCCGCCTCCGGTCTGGCTCATGATCACAGCCACTTTGTTTAAATCATATCTGCCGGAATGCAGTGCCTCCATAATCTGTCCCACCACCAGAAGAGAAGGGTAGCAGGCGTCGTTGTTTACATATTTCAGCCCCATTTCCACTGCATGCCGGTTGTCATTGGGCAGCACCTCCAGGTGATAGCCGCAGGAACGAATGGCCGTTTCCAGCAGTTCAAAATGGATCGGGGACATCTGCGGACAAAGTATAGTATAGTCCCTGCGCATTTCCTCTGTAAAAGGAACTCTGTCGGAGGCAGTGGAGCAGGGTTTTGCCCAAGTTCCCTGTTGTTCCCGGACCCGAAGGGCGGAAATCAGAGAGCGTACACGGATTCTGGCAGCGCCCAGATTGTTCACCTCATCAATTTTCAGGCAGGTATAGATTTTTCCGGAGCCTGATAAGATGTCGTTTACCTGATCGGTGGTCACCGCATCCAGACCGCAGCCGAAGGAATTGAGCTGGATCAGATCCAGATTCCGGGTGGTACGGACATAAGCCGCCGCCGCATACAGACGGGAATGGTACATCCACTGATCGGAAACCAGCAGAGGGCGCTGCGGACGGCCCAGATGAGAAACGGCATCTTCTGTCAGGACAGCGATGTCATAGCCGGTGATCAGTTCCGGAATGCCGTGATTGATCTCCGGGTCGATATGATAAGGACGTCCGGCCAGGACGATCCCGCGCTTTCCTGTGGTTTTCAGATATTGCAGGGTTTCTTCTCCTTTTTTGCGCATATCGTTTCTGGCATTGTCCAGCTCCTGCCATGCGTGTGCGGCGGCGGCGCGGATTTCTTCTGCCGGAATTTCCGAAAATCCCTTTTCCAGTGCGGCCGTTGCGGTGTCAAGGTCCCGGAAGGACAAAAACGGATTGCGGAAAACCACCTTTCCCTGCCTGATGTCGTCGATGTTGTTTTTGATGTTTTCCGAATAGGATGTGACGATGGGGCAGTTATAGTGATTGTTGGCTTCTTCAAATTCTTTCCGCTCATAAAACAGGGCAGGATAGAAGATAAACGGCACATTGTGCCGCAGCAGCCAGGTCACATGTCCATGCGCCAGCTTGGCAGGGTAACATTCGGATTCACTGGGAATGGATTCGATGCCCAGCTCGTAAATCTTCCGGTTGGATACCGGGGAAAGAACCACCTGATAGCCAAGGTCCGTAAAAAAGGTGAACCAGAACGGATAATTTTCATACATATTCAGCACTCTGGGAATGCCGACCCGGCCTCTGGGAGCATTGTCCGCAGAGAGAGGTTCATAGTCAAACATTCTCTGCAGTTTATAGGCGAAGAGGTTGGGCACATTGTTTTCGTTTTTCTTTTTGCCGATGCCTCTTTCACAGCGGTTGCCGGAAATATACTGCCGGCCTCCGGTAAATTTATTGATGGTAAGGCGGCAGCTATTGGTACAGCCCTTACAGGTTGCCATGCTGGTTTCAAACTGCAGCCGGTTGATTTTATCGATGGGCAGCATGGTTGTCCGGTAATCTTTTTCGGACCGGAAGCGCTCTCTTGCGATCAGCGCCGCGCCGAAGGCGCCCATAATACCCGCGATATCCGGGCGGATGGCCTGACAGTCTGCGATCTTTTCAAAGCTCCTGAGTACGGCGTCGTTGTAAAAGGTGCCGCCCTGTACAACGATATGGCGACCCAGCTCGGAGGCGTCGGATACCTTAATGACCTTAAACAGCGCATTTTTAATAACGGAATACGCAAGTCCGGCGGAAATATCGGATACTTCGGCACCTTCCTTCTGGGCCTGTTTTACTTTGGAGTTCATAAACACGGTACAGCGTGTGCCCAGATCTATGGGATGGGCGGCAAAGAGGGCGGCTGTGGCAAATTCCTCCACACTGAAGTTCAGGGATTTGGCAAAGGTTTCGATAAAAGAACCGCATCCGCTGGAGCATGCCTCGTTTAACTGTACACTGTCCACCGTGTGATTTTTGATTTTAATGCATTTCATATCCTGCCCGCCGATGTCCAGAATGCAGTCCACGGACGGATTGAAAAATGCGGCGGCATAGTAGTGGGCCACCGTTTCCACTTCTCCGTCATCCAGCAGAAAGGCGGCCTTCATCAGAGCTTCGCCGTATCCGGTGGAACAGGAACGGACGATCTTTACATCCGGAGGCAGTTTGGCATATATGTCCTTGATGGCGCTGATGGCAGTTTTCAGAGGACTGCCGTTATTGCCGGAATAAAAGGAATACAAAAGAGCGCCGTCCTCACCCACCAATGCGATTTTGGTGGTGGTGCTGCCTGCATCAATGCCCAGATAGCAGTTACCGTGATAGGAGGCCAGATCGGCTGTGGCGACCCGGTGACTGCTGTGGCGTTTGCAGAATGCTTCATATTCTTCCTGCGTGGTAAAGAGTGGTTCCATACGCTCCACTTCAAATGCCATCTGTATCGTCCCGGAAAGTTTTTCCGTCATTTCCTGCATGGTGCAAAATGTATTTTCTTTGTATTGTAGCGCAGATCCCATTGCCGCAAAGAGGTGGGAATGGGCGGTGTCAATAATATGTTCTTCATCCAGTTTCAGTGTACGGATGAAAGCAGCCTTCAGCTCAGTCAGAAAATGGAGGGGACCGCCCAGAAAGGCCACATGCCCCCGGATAGGCTTCCCGCAGGCCAGTCCACTGATGGTCTGATTGACCACCGCCTGAAAAATGGAAGCCGCCAGATCTTCCTTTGTGGCGCCGTCATTGATCAGCGGCTGTATGTCCGATTTGGCAAATACGCCGCAGCGGGCCGCAATGGTGTATAAAGACTGGTAATTTTTGGCATACTCATTTAAACCGGATGCGTCGGTCTGCAGCAGTGATGCCATCTGGTCAATAAAGGAGCCTGTACCGCCGGCACAGATACCGTTCATACGCTGTTCCACGTTGCCGTGCTCGAAATATATGATTTTGGCGTCCTCACCGCCCAGTTCGATGGCTACATCGGTTTTGGGCGCAAAGGTTTCCAGCGAAGCGGCTACTGCGATGACCTCCTGTACAAAGGGGATCTGCAGATGATTGGCCAGCGCCAGCCCGCCGGAGCCTGTGATTACGGGATGAAGAGTAATGTTTCCAAGTTCGGTATATGCCTCCTGCAGTAAATCCGAAAGCGTCTCCCGTATATTTGCAAAATGTCTTTTGTAATCGGAAAAAAGAATGGCATGGCTGCCATCCAGAATCGCTATCTTAACAGTGGTGGAACCGATATCGATTCCTAAATAATAACGAGCGTTATTCATAAAATTATCACTCTTTCTTCTTATTTATTATACGTACATGAAAACCCTGACTATTATACGACAGCTTCTGACAAAATGCAACGTTTCAAATATTAAAATTGTATGAGTAAAATGTTTAGAAAAAGTTCGGTTTACTTTTGTATACTCGAATGATAGAATATATTCATATATGCAGCGGAACATGTGGAAGAATTTTCCTTTTCTTTTTCCAGGGACCGTTTGCAGGAAAGAAGAGGACGAAGGTAGAGAAACATGAAATTTTTAGATAAGCTGGAACGGAAATTCGGCAGGTATGCCATTTCGAATCTTTCTCTGATACTGGTGACCTGTTATGGGTTTGGATATGCCATTAAACTTGTCAACAGGGGATTTCTGGAGTATCTGACACTGAATCCGTATCTGATTCTGCATGGACAGGTATGGAGGCTGGTGACATGGCTGATTATACCGCCCGGAGAGCTCAGTGTGTTTTTGCTGATATCATTGTATTTTTATTACTGGCTGGGTACCACACTGGAGCGGACCTGGGGTGTGTTCCGCTATAATCTATACTTGTTCAGCGGTATTTTATTTACGATTCTGGGCAGTTTTCTGCTTTTGGGATATTGTTATATGGTGTTTCCTGCTGAGATTGCCGCATATGGAGCATCGGTTTTTTTCAGGGATATTGTGGGATATTTTTTCAGCGCTTTCAGTACCTACTATGTACAGTTGTCCATTTTCCTTGCCTTTGCCCTGACCTACCCGGAGATGCAGATTTATCTGTTTCTTATTATTCCTGTTAAAATCAAATGGCTGGGTCTTTTGGATGCGGCAGTCACACTGGTGGCTTTTTACCAAAGCGGGATCGCAGGACGGATTATCATCGGCGCTTCTCTTCTGAATCTGGTGATCTTTTTCCTGGCTACGCGGAACACTATGCAGATGAGTCCAAAGCAGATCCGCAGGCGGCAGGTATTCCGGCATGAGGTGAAAAAAGGCGCCGGTACCACCAGACATAAGTGTGCGATCTGCGGACGTACAGAACTGGACGGCAATCTGGAGTTTCGGTTCTGTTCCAAATGCGAGGGCAACTATGAATATTGCCAGGACCATCTGTTTACCCATGAACATGTAAAGAAGCATTAGAAAGCCTGCTGCCGGGCTGTTTCCCGCGGGCAGGTATGAGAGGTTATATGAACAGAGAAGTGGCTTTTGGCCAGACATTGGAGCAGATTAAGAGAAAGGGAAAGGGGCAGGGCGGTGTGATCAGTGCGGAGGAGATCGCACAGGCCTTTGCCGCTTTTTCTCTGGATACGGATCAACTGGCTATGATTCATGACTATCTGCAAAAACACGGCATCGGCATAGGAGAGCCGATGGATGCTTTTGAGGGGATGGAGGAAGCAGACAGGAATTATCTGGAATGGTATCTGAAGGAGATTGCCCTGTCGGAGCCGCCGGGGGAAGGAAGGCAGGAAGCGGTGATTCTGTCTGCTATGGCAGGGGATGCGGCCGCCAAAAAGGAGCTGATTGGCCTGTTTCTGCCCCAGGTGGCAGATATGGCCAGACTGTATGCAGGGCAGGGCGCCGATGTGGAGGATCTGGTGGGAGAGGGCAATATGGCTCTGGTGATGGGGGTGGAACTGTTGGGTGCTCTGGAGTCGGCACAGGAAGCCTGGGGCATGCTGGGGCGTCAGGTTATGGATGCAATGGACCGGCTGGTTGCCGAACATGCCAGGAACGGGGACATCGGGAAAATGGCTGCTCAGCGGGTAAACCAGGTGGCGGACGCGGCAAAAGAGCTTTCGGATGCGTTGCTGCGGAAGGTGACAGTACAGGAGCTGGCGCAGGAGACGGAGATGACCGTGGAAGAGATACAGGAAGCACTGAGACTCAGTGCAGGAAAGATAGAAGAGATAGAGGATGCCAATGACAGAAGAAAACCGTGATTTTAAATATGTGATGCAGGATGTGTCCAAAGTGTATATCGGGGCCAAGTATACGTATCAGGAAATGATGGATACCGATGAGATTCCCTTTAAGCTGAAGGCCATTCTGAGTCATTACATTCTGAAAGAAGTGGCGGGGGATACTACACCGGAAAATCATATCTTTTATATCAAAGACACAGATCTGTCCTATCTGGTCTACAAACAGATGAAAGCCAGATTCAAACTGGATTTTCCTGTGCGTTCTCCGAAAGGGACATGGCAGTACCGGAGCGAATATCATACCATCGAAGAGATCGCAGGAAATGCGGCATGGAAAGAAAAGCAGGATGAGATCGTGGTGGAAGAAATGGTGCTGACAAAACTCCATATTATGATGATGAGTCTGTAGGAAAGTAAATCTGCCATTTGATTTTATGGCAGATTTTTTGTATTGATTTTCATGGAAGCTCAGAAAGGACGGGAAGATGGGCGGACAGGCCGGGAAATCCCATACGTTCAAAAAGAGGCAGGATAGATGAAAAGAGTAATGGCGACAGTGCCGGAAGGTGCGCGGCGGGCGGTCAGGTATCGGTTGATACTTCGTCCCAGGGAGCGGAATCGCAGCCGATCAGCCAGTTCAGGGATTTATGCCGTTCCCGCGTAATGCTGCCGTCCATTTTTGCGGGAGGGGTCAGATTGTAAGTGCGGGCATCCACGCAGGCCCAGTCCAGGCAGAAGATCAGATCACAGGCATCCAGAAGTTCTGCAGCGGTTCTGGGGCTGGAAATGGCCAGTATATCTTCCACAGTGTGACAGTCTTTGATCAGTCGTACCGTCAGGGGTACATCACAATAGTGATCGGGAAATTCCAGGGTATCTACAAGTCCCAGCGCCCATTCCATCACATAGAGACATTCGTACTGCCAGGAGCCGTCTATCCGTTCCTGTTCATTGGAATCCGGGTTATGGAGATAGGCCCACTCGTTGGGCGAAAAAAATCCGGACTCTTCGGAATTGGCTCCGAATGCATCCATTTGGGGCAGGATAAATCCGAACGCTTCTTCCGGCTGCATCCCTTCGGCAAGCAGGCATTCTGAATACAATGCAACGGATACCAGAGCAAAGGTGCGTCTGGCGATTTCCTCCGGGGTACGGATTGTAATATCCGCTTCTGATTCGATCACGGGATACAGGCGGGGAATGTAGATTCCGTAGGTTCCCAGCACTTTCCGGCTGCGTTTTCTGCGGTCCACCTGTTCTTTTGGGATATCGGGAAAGACTTCTTCCAGCAGCGGTTCGGTCCGGGGCAGATAATGGTCAAAGTCACTTGCGCCGGTTTCAGACAAGACCAGCTTCCGCATGCCGTCGGCTCCGGTATAGTAGACGGCATCCGGATTATCCGGAATCAGCGCCACACCCATCAGCCGGGGAAGCAGTCCGGTCAGTTTATCTTCCACTTCCCTGCCGCTTTGCTGATCTGTCACAGAGTAGGCAACCGGGATAAAGCTGCAGTCATCTGTATGCATTCCCCGTCTCTGCTTAACTGCAGGTCATTGCCGCTGCCTGTGGAAGCATCAATGCCGAACGCGCCGCACAGGATTTCCATGACTGCTTCCAGGGTATCCAGTGAGCTGAAAAGAAAAATGCTTTTCTTATATGGCTCTGAAGATATGGTTTTCTTTTTGTTTTGTTTCAATATACTCGCCCTCCTTTTTCTCTGCGCACACGTCAGTGTGCTTCGTTATTATACCACCGGGAAGCGGCAGGCTGCAAGGAAGGCCAGGGCTTATTGTTTTCGGTTTCCCCACAGAGTAATCAGAAAGAGTGTGGAAATGATACAGGCAAATCCTGCCAGATCAATCCAGAGAAAAGAGGCGTGAAGCCAAAACGCGGAAAACAAAGTGGCGGACACCGGTTCCACACAGGCATACAGACTGGCTTTTTCCGGACCGATCAGCTTGACCCCCTGCATATACAGAGAAAAAGAGAGGACGGTGCCAAACAGGATGATGATGGCAAGAAACAGGAGTGTTTCCCTGTCCATAACCGGATGATACTGCCAGGGACGGCGCAAAAGACACAAAACAGTGCCGCCGATCAACATGGCCCATCCCAGCAGAAACGACGTGGGGTAGGTTTCCATCAGCCTTTCCGGAATCATATTGTAAAGTACCACAGTGACAGCGGAAAACAGGCCCCAGAACAGAGCCTGGCCGGACACTGCCAGTTGGCCGGACTGTCCGTGGGTTGCCAGAAGGTAGATGCCGGACAGAGCCAGAAGCACAGCGGCCGTATCGATGATGCCGGGCAGCCGTCTTTTGCGGATGCACATAACGATCATAATCAGCACAGGGGAAAGATATTGCAGTACGGTTGCCGTTCCGGCGTTGGAATATTCGATTGCTTTAAAATAAGAATACTGGCAGAGCATCATGCCCAGGATACCGTAACAAAGCAGAGTGATAGCGCTTTTTCTGCCGCTCCAGATCTGCCGGGCCAGTGTAGGTCTGCGCAGCAGATACCACGCTGTCAGCAAAAAGCCTGCCAGGACCAGACGGATGGGTACCAGCCAGTCGGAGCAGGCATTTTTTTCCGCAAACAAAAACTGCCCGCAGGCACCGGACAGTCCCCACAGACAGCCGCCGGCCAGGGTGATTAAAATGCCGGTTTTCCTGATGTTTTTTGTGTGTTTCATGTTGGATTCCTCTCTGGTATTATGGGTTGCATCCTATCAGCTTAGAAAAAGATACACAAAATGAAGTTTTTTGTCAAATATTCTGTTTCAGAGATATCTGATGATTCTTTGATACGTTTATCCCGGACTGCTGCCAGAATCTGCTTTATAATTTCACAGCGAAGTGTTATACTAACAATAAATGATAACATGCGGTGTTTCATGTACAGGGATTTTATGTACATGGGCGGCAGATACGGAGGCATATATGGACATCAAATCATGTACGGCATATGAAGTGATAGAGACACACAGGATCGAAGAGCTGGATTCGGAGAGTTTTCTGCTCCGGCATAAAAAGACAGGGGCCAGAGTGGCGCTGCTGTCCAATGAGGATGACAATAAAGTATTTTACATCGGATTCCGCACGCCTCCCAAAGACAGTACGGGAGTGGCGCATATCCTGGAACATTCGGTACTGTGTGGTTCCCGGCATTTTCCGGTAAAGGATCCGTTTATCGAGTTGGCACAGGGTTCTCTGAATACCTTTCTCAATGCCATGACCTATCCGGATAAGACAGTGTATCCGGTGGCGAGCTGCAACGATCAGGATTTTAAGAATCTGATGCATGTCTATCTGGATGCTGTTTTTTATCCGAATATCAGCCGGGAAGAGAAAATTTTCAGACAGGAGGGCTGGCATTATCAGTTGGAGGATGAGACGCAGGAGCTGAAAATCAATGGCGTGGTATACAATGAGATGAAAGGCGCTTTTTCTTCTCCGGATGATGTACTGGACCGGGAGGTGTTTAATTCCCTGTTTCCGGATACACCCTATGGTGTGGAGTCCGGCGGTGATCCGGCTTGTATTCCGGATCTGACTTATGAAGATTTTCTGGCGTTCCACAGCAGATATTATCATCCGTCCAACAGCTATATTTATCTGTATGGCAATATGGATATGGCGGAACGGCTGGAGTTTATAGACCAGGCTTATCTGTCTCATTTTGATGCGATATCCATTGATTCAGGGATCAGGGATCAGGAGCATTTTAAAACGCCTGTGGAAGTGAAAAAGCAGTATCCTGTGACGGACAGTGAGCCGTTGAAGGACAATGGGTATCTTGCCTACAATACAGTGATCGGCAGCAGTCTGGACCGGGAGCTGTATGTGGCGTTTCAGATATTGGATTATGTGCTCTGTTCTGCGCCGGGAGCGCCGCTGAAGCAGGCGCTGACCGACGCAGGTATCGGCAGAGAAATTTACAGCGTATATGAAAATGGCATCAAACAGCCCTATTTCAGCATTGTATCCAAACATACGGACATTACCCGAAAGGAAGCGTTTCTGTCCGTGATCCGCAGTACGCTGGAAGGACTGTGCAGGGACGGCATTGATAAAAAAGCGCTGCGGGCTGCTATCAATTATTATGAATTTAAGTATAGAGAAGCGGATTTCGGCTCTTATCCTAAGGGGCTGATGTACGGCCTGCAGGCACTGGATAGCTGGCTGTATGACGCGCGGGCGCCCTTTCTTCATGTAGAGGCGGCACAGACCTTTTCCGCTATGAAAGAAAGGGCGGAAACGGATTATTTTGAAGGACTGATTGCCGAATATCTGCTGGACAACACCCACAGATCCGTGGTGATGGTGGAGCCTGTGAGAAATCTTGCCGTCAAGGAAGAGAAAGAGCAGAAAGAGCGGCTGGCTGCGCTGAAGGCTTCCATGAGCAGAGAAGAGCTGGCTGCGCTTGTCAGAGAGACAAAAGAGCTGGAGGCTTATCAGGAGACACCGGATCCCAGGGAAGCCGTGGAGACCATCCCCCTCCTGCGCCGGGAAGATATGACCCCGGAAGCAGAAGCCTATCATAACCGGGAGGAATTATGTGACGGTACTGTTATTTTACATCATGATATTTTTACCAACGGTATCGGTTATGTGCGGCTGTTATTCGATGTGAGCAGCATTCCCCGGCCCTGGTTTCCTTATCTGGCTGTCTATAAGGCGGTGCTGGGACTGATGAATACCCGGCATTACAGTTACGGTGATTTTTTCAATGAGGTAAATCTGCAGACAGGGGGTATCAGTACGGCTGTCAATACCTATTCCGACTCGAAGGATCCGGATCAGGTCCGGGTGATGTTTGAGATCCGGACGAAGGTATTGTATGAAAATCTGGATCATGCTTTCGGGCTGATGCAGGAGATGATGCTGGATACGATTCTGGACGATGAAAAGCGTCTGCATGAGATTATCAGTGAGGCCCGTTCCAGGGTGAGAGCCGGTTTTATGAGCGCAGGACATTCGCTGGCCGCTCTGCGTGCCATGTCCTATTTTTCCAGAGCAGCGGCTATTTCCGAACAGTTTAACGGGCTGTCCATGTACCGTCTGTTAGAAGAGATCGACGATCATTTTGACGAGCGGAAATCAGAGGTGATCGACAGACTCCGTGCGCTGACGGTTATGATTTTCCGGCCGGAAAATCTGATGGTGGACTATACGGCCCAGAAGGAAAAGAGCGGGGAAGTGACCGGGCAGGTGCGCACTCTGCGGGCAGCGCTGCATACAGAGCCGGTGGAAAAGAAAGTCTATAGCCCTTTGGTGGAACGAAAAAATGAGGGGCTTATGACCTCCGCACAGGTGCAGTATGTCTGTCGTGCCGGGAATTTCCGCAAAAAAGGCTATCCTTATACGGGGGCGCTGAAAGTACTGCGGGTTATGATGGGGTATGAATATCTTTGGAATCAGGTCCGGGTGAAGGGAGGCGCTTACGGCTGTATGTGCAGTTTCGGCAAGTCGGGAGACAGTTATTTTGTATCCTACCGGGATCCGAATCTGGAAAAAACCATTGAGGCGTACCGGGGGGCTTCCGGATTTGTCAGAAACTTTGAAGCGGATGAAAGGACGATGACGAAATTTATCATCGGTGCAGTCAGCGAGAATGATATGCCGCTGACACCGGCTGCGAAGGGAGCGCGTTCTCTGGCGGCTTATCTGACTCATGTCACATGGGAAGAGACACAGAAGGAGCGGGAGGAGATGCTGCAGGTAACGGTGGAAGAGATCCGCAGACTGGCAGATTATCTGGATGCATTTTTGTCCGACGAATGTCTGTGCGTGGTGGGGAATGAAGAAAAGATCAGAGAGCAGAAGGAACTGTTTAAAGAGGTGCTTCATTTGTCACAGGGAGGAGAGGCGTATGAAACTTAAAAAACGATACATCGGAGCTGTCTTTGGCATGGTATTTCTGCTGACTGCCTGCGGCGGCAGCAGTTTCATGATGACGAATGAGGCAGCGGCAGAAGAGTGGGCCGCTGATACTGCCGCTGCCGGGGGCAGTTACCTTTCGGACGGTTCAGAGGAAGGGTATGGGGCGGCCGGATCCTATAAAGCAGAGACTGCGGTGCCTTTAACAGAGCCTGAGATGGTAGCCGAGGCAGCAGAAGTAACAGAGGATAATATGGCGGATACAGGCGAAGGCGCTGTCGGGAATGAGGTCAGTGAAACCACCGGCAAAAAGCTGATCCGCAATGTGAATCTGGAAGTGGAGACCCAGGAATTTGATGCGCTGGTGAGCAGTCTGCGGACGGAAGTGGAGACACTGGGCGGTTATGTGGAGAATTTTACATCGAGCGATTACAACGAAGGAATTTACCGGGATGCTTATATCGTGGCCAGAATACCGTCCCCGCAGCTGGACGGCTTTCTGGAGAGGGTAAACGGGCAGTCCAATGTGATCTATCAGAACGAAACAGTAGAAGATGTGACATTGCAGTATGTGGATCTGGAGACACATAAAAAGGTGCTGCTGACCGAGCGGGACCGGCTTCTGGAATTGCTGGAGCAGGCGGAAGAAGTGGCTGATCTGATCGAAATTGAAAGCCGCCTTTCAGAAGTCCGTTATCAGATTGAAAGTCTGGAGGCACAGCTCCGCATTCTGGAGAACCAGATTACATACAGTACCGTTTATCTTTCCGTCCGGGAAGTGAAGCTGTATACACCGGCGGCAGAAAAAAGTATATGGGAGAAGATTTCAGAAGGGTTTGTCAATAATGTGTATATACTGGGCTGGAGAGCGGAAGAATTTCTGGTTGACTGTGTGGTTAGCCTGCCGTTCCTTCTCATATGGCTGGTACTGCTGATCGTGTTTGTCATTGCGGTCCGGATGGTGATAAGATTTCTGAGAAAGTGGTTTGTGAAACGGCGGGATAAATGGAAGAAAATGCAGGAAGCAAAGAGGGAGCAGCTCCGCAGTGCGCAGGCAGCAGCAGAGGACTATGAAATCATCCCTGCGGGGGACAGCGCAGGAAAAGAGGCAGGTCAGGAACAGGAAAACGGAGAAAAACAGAATGGATAACCGGTTTAAGTCGGGCGTTGCGGTACTGATCGGACGTCCCAATGTGGGAAAGTCCACATTGATGAATCAGATCATCGGGCAGAAGATTGCCATTACTTCCAAAAAGCCCCAGACGACCAGAAACAGGATACGGACAGTCTATACGAGCGAAGAGGGGCAGATCATATTTCTGGATACGCCAGGCATTCACAAGGCCAAAAACAAGCTGGGCAGTTATATGGTAAGTGTTGCGGAGGGAACGATCAGGGACGCGGACGTGGCTCTCTGGCTGGTGGAGCCTTCCACCTTTATCGGCGCGGGAGAACGGCATATTCTGTCTGTGCTGGAGCAGAGCCGTACGCCGGTTATCCTGGTGATCAATAAGACGGATACGGTGAAAAGGGAAGAAGTGCTTTTGTTTATTGATACTTACCGGAAGGAAATGGAGTTTGCAGAAATCGTCCCGGTGTCTGCACTGACCGGGGACAATACGGATACGCTGCTTACCTGCATTATGAAATATCTGCCCTATGGTCCGGCGCTCTATGATGAGGATACGGTGACGGATCAGCCCCAGCGTCAGATTGCGGCAGAGCTGATCCGGGAAAAGGCACTGCGGTGTCTGGAGGAGGAGATCCCGCATGGCATAGCGGTTTCCATTGAGCGTATGAAGTGGCGCAAAAAGATCGTGGACATCGAAGCCGTCATCGTCTGTGAGAAAAGTTCTCATAAGGGGATCATTATCGGCAGAGGCGGCGCCATGCTGAAAAAGATCGGCACTCTGGCAAGGGCAGATATTGAGGAGATGCTGGAACAGCAGGTGAATCTGCAGCTTTGGGTCAAGGTAAAAAAAGACTGGCGGGACAGTGATTTTCTCCTGAAAAATTTCGGCTATCAGGAAGATGGCCGGAACTAGATTGCAGAAAAATTTGGAAGGAATTCGCTTCTTTTGCTGCGCATAGAAAACCAAAATGTGCAGACCCTATTACCATACAGGAGACAGGGGGCACGGAGATGAAAGCAGAAGGCGAATGGGAACGGTTTACCTGTTCCGGCAGGATCTCGGATTATCTTTTGTTCAAAGACAAAGAGGCGCGGGAGACGGCTGCGGACAGGGCAGGAGATAAGTTATATGCAGGAGTTCACAGCAGTGACGGGAATGGTATTAAAAACGATACCTGTAGGTGAATATGACAGAAGTGTAACGATTCTGACCAAAGAAAGAGGAAAGATTTCTGCATTTGCCAAAGGCGCCAGACGGCAGATGAGCCGGCTGTGTGCGGCAGCGAATCCTTTCTCTTTTGGTACGTTCAGACTGACTGAGGGAAGAAGTTCCTATCATATCATAGAAGCGGAGATCAGCAAGTATTTTGAAGGGCTGCGGACGGATTTTGAGAGTGCCTGCTATGGCAGCTATTTTCTGGAGATTGCCGATTATTATACAAGGGAAAATAACGATGAAAGGGAACTGCTCAAACTCCTTTATCAGACACTGCGGGCGCTGGAAAGCGGCAGATTTTCCAGTCTGCTGGTACGGTACATATTTGAAATCAGGGCAATGGCCGTCAGCGGTGAGTTTCCCGGTATACCGGAGGAAGAGGAAACGGATGTGTCCACCCGGTATGCGGTGTCTTTTATTACCGGATCTGCCATTGAAAAACTGTATACGTTTACCGTGACCCCAAAGGTGCTGGAAGAGCTGGGCCGGATCGCGTCTCTTGGCCGGAGCCGGGTGATCGACAGAAGATTTAAGAGTCTGGAGGTATTGGACAAATTGCAGGTTGAAAAACTGAAATAACTTGGTTATAATAAAGAACTGAATGAAACAAGAGATACATAACTGGAGGAACGTATGAACAGACGAAAAAAAGTGGCGGGAATGTTCTGGCTGCCGGTTCTTTTGTTTGCTCTGGCGCTGACCGGCTGCGGAAAAACCGGAGGCGCACAGGGAGAGAACGAATACAGTCAGGAAACAGGTACCGGCACCAATGTGGTGGAAATCAAAAAGGACGGCGTCATTTCCAATACGACAGAAGAGGATTTTGAAGCCGAGGATTACGGAGAGGAAGAGATGCTGCGGGAATTTGTGCTGCGGACTGCGGCGGACTGCAACATACAGCTCGGCGGCGAAGAGATCGCGGTGAAAAAACTGGAAGTGAAAAAGGAGCGGGTGACTCTGGTGATGGAATACGGCACCGGGGAGGCGTTCAGTGTGTTCAACGGTTATCCGTTTTTCTATGGCACCGTGGCAGAAGCCTATGAGAAGGGCTATGATCTGAATGTTGAGCTGCAGGAGGCCGGCAGCGAAACAGGAGCTTCTATAGGCAAGGATCAGCTTCTGGAGATGGGGAGCCGCAGTATTATCATTACACAGCCTTTGCCGAAGGAATATCTGACCATTCGGACAAGCGGAAAAATCCTGTATATCAGCGGTGCCGAGTGCGTGAAAAGCAATGAGGCAAAGATCGATACGATAGAAGAGGGCGGCAGCAGAGAAATGATTTATATCGTATTTAAATAAACCGGAAAACCAAGCAGAGACAGAGAGGAAATCAGTATGGATAAGACAACACTGACACTGGATAAGATTGTGGCATTGGCGAAGGCCAGGGGATTTGTATATCCCGGTTCCGATATTTACGGAGGGCTGGCCAATACATGGGACTATGGCAATCTGGGTGTGGAATTGAAAAACAATGTGAAAAAAGCCTGGTGGCAGAAGTTTATTACCGAAAATCCCTATAATGTAGGCGTGGACTGTGCGATTCTGATGAATCCGCAGACCTGGGTGGCCAGCGGGCATCTGGGCGGCTTTTCCGATCCGCTGATGGACTGCAGAGAATGCCATGAACGTTTCCGTGCGGATAAAATCATTGAAGATTACTGCGCAGAACAGAATATTGTGCTGGACGAGAGTGTGGACGGCTGGAGCCAGGAACAGATGAAAGCGTTTGTGGAAGAGCATCAGGTGCCCTGTCCTACCTGCGGCAAACATAATTTTACGGATATCCGTCAGTTCAACCTGATGTTCAAGACCTTTCAGGGCGTAACGGAGGATGCAAAGGATACTTTGTATCTGCGTCCGGAGACGGCGCAGGGTATCTTTGTGAATTTCAAAAATGTACAGAGAACTTCCCGGAAGAAGATTCCTTTCGGCATCGGTCAGATCGGTAAGTCATTCAGAAATGAAATCAGCCCCGGAAACTTTACGTTCCGTACAAGGGAGTTTGAGCAGATGGAACTGGAATTTTTCTGCGAGCCGGATACGGATCTGGAATGGTTCAAATACTGGAAGGAATTTTGCATCAACTGGCTGAAAGATCTGGGAATCAAAGAAGAAGAAATGCGTGTGCGTGACCATGACCCTGCCGAGCTGGCATTTTATTCCAAAGCGACCAGCGACATCGAGTTTTTATTCCCATCCATCGGCTGGGGTGAGCTGTGGGGCGTGGCGGACAGGACAGATTATGATCTGACTCAGCACCAGAATACTTCCGGCCAGGATCTGACCTATTTTGACGATAGCAAAAACATCAAGTATGTGCCTTATGTAATCGAACCGTCGCTGGGTGCCGACCGGGTGGTGCTGGCATTCCTTTGTGCGGCCTATGACGAAGAAGAGCTGGAAGGCGGAGATATGCGGACAGTGCTGCATTTCCATCCGGCCATTGCCCCTGTGAAGATCGGCGTACTGCCTCTGTCCAAAAAGCTGGGCGAGGGCGCAGAGAAGATCTATGCGGCTCTGTCCAAAAAGTATAACTGTGAATATGATGACCGGGGCAATATCGGCAAGCGTTACCGCAGGCAGGATGAGATCGGTACACCGTTCTGTGTTACATACGATTTCGACTCGGAAACAGACCATTGTGTCACAGTTCGTTTCCGGGATTCCATGGAGCAGGAGCGGGTGGAGATTTCACAGCTGGATGCCTATTTTGCAGATAAATTTATAGTTTGATTTTAGTTCGGGAAAGCGGCATCTTTTCCGGAATAACTGCTTATCTTCTATCACAGAGTTGGAGGAAAAATCACGTGAATGCTTACGGTGTGAACGAATTACGTAAAATGTTTCTGGAATTTTTTGAGAGCAAGGGACATCTGGCGATGAAAAGTTTTTCTCTTGTACCTCATAATGACAACAGTCTGCTGCTGATCAATTCCGGTATGGCGCCTTTAAAACCTTATTTTACCGGGCAGGAGATCCCCCCCAGAAGGCGGGTGACGACCTGTCAGAAATGCATCCGGACGGGCGACATTGAAAATATCGGAAAGACTGCAAGACATGGTACTTTTTTTGAGATGCTGGGCAATTTTTCCTTTGGGGACTATTTCAAGGAAGAAGCGATTGCCTGGACATGGGAATTTCTGACTCAGGTGGTGGGACTGGAAGAAAGCAGGCTCTATCCTTCCATCTATGAGAACGACGAAGAGGCTTTTGCCATTTGGAATCAGAAAATCGGCATAGGGCCGGAGCGTATTTTCCGTTTCGGCAAGGCGGATAATTTCTGGGAGCACGGAGCAGGTCCCTGCGGTCCCTGTTCCGAAGTCTATTATGACCGGGGCGAGAAGTATGGCTGCGGAAAACCGGACTGTACCGTAGGCTGCGACTGCGACCGCTATATAGAGATATGGAATAATGTGTTTACCCAGTTTGACAATGACGGAAAGGGCAATTATACCGAACTGGTTCAGAAAAACATCGATACCGGCATGGGGCTGGAGCGTCTGGCTACCGTGGTGCAGGATGTGGATTCCATCTTTGATGTGGATACGATCCAGACGCTGCGCAACCGGGTATGTGAGCTGGCAGGAAAGGAATACAGAAAAGAGTATGCATGGGATGTTTCCATCCGTATCGTGACAGACCATATCCGTTCCGCCACCTTTATGATTTCCGACGGCATTATGCCTTCCAATGAAGGAAGGGGCTATGTGCTGCGCAAGATCATCCGCCGGGCGGCCCGTCACGGCAGGCTCCTGGGGATAGAGGGCGCTTTTCTGGCCAATCTGAGCAGTACGGTGATTGAAGGCAGCAAAGACGGTTATCCGGAGCTGGAAGAGAAAAAAGAATTTATCTTTAATGTGCTGACACAGGAAGAAAATAATTTCAATAAAACCATCGACAGAGGACTTGCCATTCTGGCAGACCTGGAAGCCGGGATGGAGCGGGAAGGGAAAAGGGAGTTGTCCGGAAAAGATGCGTTTAAACTCTATGACACCTATGGATTTCCGTTTGATCTGACAAGGGAAATTCTGGAGGAAAAGGGGTTTTCGGTCGATGAAGCGGGATTTGCCGATGCCATGAAAGAGCAGAAGGCTCAGGCTCAGGCGGCTCACAAAGAAACCAATTATATGGGAGCGGATGCCACCGTATATGAGTCCATTGATCCGTCGGTGACTTCCAGATTTGTAGGATATGACAGGCTGGAGCATACATCTGAGATTTCTGTGCTGACGACGGAAACGGAGGTTGTGGAAGCCGTATCGGAAGGGCAGAACGCCACGGTTTTCGTAGCGGAAACTCCTTTTTATGCCACAATGGGCGGGCAGAATGCGGACATTGGCGTGATCCGCACCAAAGAAGGCGAATTTGCAGTGAAGGATACGGTAAAATTTCTGGGCGGCAAGATCGGCCACATCGGCACAGTGACCAAAGGGATGCTTCGCAGGGGCGACAGCGCAGTGCTGACGGTAGCTGCCGGAAACCGGGCAGAAACCTGTAAAAATCACAGCGCAACCCATTTGCTGCAGAAAGCGCTGCGTATGGTGCTGGGTACGCATGTGGAACAGGCGGGTTCCTATGTGGACGGGGAACGTCTGCGCTTTGACTTCAGCCATTTCTCTGCCATGACGAAAGAGGAGCTTGAGAAAACAGAAGCCATCGTCAATGAGCAAATCGAGGCTGCACTGTCAGTGGTGACGCAGGAAATGTCCATCGAAGAGGCCAGAAAGACCGGCGCTATGGCGCTGTTTGGAGAAAAATACGGCGAAACCGTGCGTGTGGTGACGATGGGGGATTTTTCTGTGGAGCTGTGCGGCGGTACTCATGTGGCCAACACAGGGACCATCGGCGGGTTTAAAATCATTTCGGAAAACGGTGTCGCCGCAGGTGTGCGAAGAATCGAAGCGCTGACCGGCAGCGGTGTGCGCAGGTACTATGCAGAGCTGGAAAAGCATGTGAGAGAAGCGGCAGGGCTTCTTAAGACATCACCGGAAGAGCTGGCAGAGCGGATCCGTCATCTGCTTGCGGAGACAAAGAGTCTGCGGAGCGAACTGGAGGCACAGAAGAGCAGGGCGGCGAAGGAAGCGCTCGGTGATGTGACGGATCAGGTGATTGAGATAAAAGGTGTAAAGCTTCTGGCAGCCAGAGTGAGCGGCGTGGATATGAACGGACTGCGGGAGCTTGGGGATCAGCTTAAGGAAAAGCTGGGAGAAGGCGTGGTGATACTTCTTTCCGATGCCGGCGGTAAGGTGAATATCGTGGCGATGGCCACGGAAGGTGTACAGAAGCAGGGAGCCCATGCAGGCAATCTGATCCGGGGGATTGCAAAGCTGGTTGGCGGCGGAGGCGGCGGCAGACCCAATATGGCACAGGCCGGCGGAAAGAATCCGGCGGGGATCGAAAGTGCGATAGAGGAAGCGGCCAGAGTACTGGAGAGCCAGCTGCAGTAGACTGTCAGGAGACTGGAAAAGATGCCGCGGCAGAAAACTTGTGCGAAAATACAAAAAAACTGTTGACGTGTGTACGAAATGTGCTATAATGATACATGTGCAGATACGTGCATAAAAATGACCCGATCAGTCGTGTTGATTCGAAGGGACTGAAGGGAGGTTGGGTGTGATATGTCGAACGTAATCGTAAAAGAAAACGAGACTTTAGACAGCGCTTTACGTCGTTTCAAGAGAAGTTGTGCGAAAGCTGGTATTCAGCAGGAAATCCGTAAAAGAGAGCATTACGAGAAACCGAGCGTAAAACGTAAAAAGAAATCAGAAGCGGCAAGAAAACGCAAATATAATTGATTCAGGAAGTAAGCAGAAAAGTCTCAGGTACGCAAATACCTGAGACTTTTTGAAATCATGCAGTGAGGTGAGGGAAGTATGTGGACGAAGGAATTGTTTGGGACGGATATCTACCATATCATAGCTTCATTTTTAATTTACAGTATGATCGGGTGGCTGGTGGAATCCATCTATATGTCGCTTTGTAACAGACGTTTGACCAACAGAGGATTTGCAAAAGGACCGTTTTGTCCGATTTATGGTTTCGGAGGTGTGCTTGGTTATCTGATTCTGCATCCTCTGGAGGGAAGATACATAGAACTGTACATTGCGGGTGCAGTGGCCGCCACTGTGTTTGAATTTCTGGTAGGGAAGCTGATGCTGGCTCTGTTCGGGGAACTATGGTGGGATTATAATGAAAAGCCTTTTAATTATAAAGGGATCGTCTGTCTGGAAAGTACGATTGCCTGGGGGTTCTATGCAGTCATCATCATTATGTTTCTGAACGGAAAGATAATGGGATTTATCGACCGGTATTCTTATGAAAAAGGGACAAAAATATGTTCGGTTTTAGTTGTTTTGGTATCCCTTGATATTTTATTTCATTTGTTTCGTGCGCTGCACTGGAATGTGGAAAAATATTGTGCTAAAATAAAAGAAACATATGAAATGTTCCGTGCCCGTTGGTATTAGATTCAAAAGTACATATGGGGAAGAGGAGGATGGGTACCTATGAAGCTGAAGGGGAAAATCTTGTTACTGGTTATTGCGCCGATCATTATTTTGTGCGGAGTTATTTATCTGGTATGTTCGGTTCGGATCAGCACTGTGGTAAAGGACATCGTGCAGAATGATTTGTATGCCATGACGCTTGCAGTGGAAGAAAGTATCTGCAGAGGTCTGGGGTATGAGGATGAGTACTATGTGGATGAGAACGGCGAGCTGTGGAACGGCGGGGTGCTGAATCTGACTCAGGATATGGAAGGGCTTGACAGCATCAGTGAAAATGCCGAGATAGATATTACCATATTTTACGGGGATACAAGAAAGGCGACCACAGTCCGGGATGAGAGCGGTCAGCGGGAAATTGATACGAAAGCATCTCAGACAGTCATTGATAAGGTGCTGAAGGGCGGAGAAACCTATTTTGCGGAAAATGTGGATGTACAGGGCCAGCCTTATTTTGCTTACTATGCGCCTCTGTACAATTCATCCGATCCGAATACGCCGGTGGGTATGATTTTTGCGGGAATGAAACAGGAAAAGGTGGATTGGGAGATTGCCATGATCCTTCGTTTCATTGCAGTTACGGGAATTTTGCTTATGGCGGTTTGTTCTCTGGTCTGCTGGCTTGTGGTACATCACATTATCAGACGGCTGTATCGCGGCATCAGTGTGGTGGGAGAAGTGGCAGGAGGCAATCTGGGGATAGTGGTACGGGAGCAGGATCTTCGGGCAAAGGATGAAGTGGGAGACATTATACGTGCCATTGAGAATCTGAAACGTCATCTTTTCGAAATCATCAGCCATATCAACACCATGTGTCAGGATTTACATAAATCGGCGGATGCCCTGAATGATCAGACAGAGCTGTCGTCGAATCATATATCGCGTATTGACGCGGCGGTGAATGAAATTTCCCAGGGGGCTACTGCGCAGGCGGAAGAAACCCAGGAAACCACAGAAAATGTGATTATGATGGGCAATATGATTGAAAACAACAATATGCAGGTCGACAGCCTGAATGCCAATGCAGCTGATATGACCCGTCTGGGGGATGATGCCATTGATACACTGAAGGAGCTGGAGGAGATTAACGGCAAAACCAAAGGCGCGATAGAGGTGATCTATGAACAGACCAATACCACCAATGAGTCTGCGTTGAAGATCAGGCAGGCGGTGAATCTGATTACGGAGATTGCAGAAGAAACCAATCTGCTTTCGCTGAACGCATCCATTGAGGCAGCAAGAGCAGGCGAACAGGGAAGAGGCTTTGCCGTGGTGGCCGCACAGATCCAGAAGCTGGCAGAGCAGTCCAATGATTCGGCGAGAAAGATTGAGGAAATCGTGACTTCCCTGATCGAAGATTCTGATCAGGCAGTGGAAACAATGGATGAAGTCCGGCAGATTATGGTGGAACAAAGCAGCCGGGTGGATAAGGCAAGCGATATGTTCCGGCAGCTTAAAGGCGGGATTGATCATTCGGTTCTTGCGGTCAATGAGATTGCAGACAGCACCAGAGAAATTGACAAGACAAGGGGAAATGTGGTGGGATCAGCGCAGAACCTGACCTCCATAGCACAGAAAAATGCAGCGAGCACACAGGAAACCTCCTCGGCGGTGTCTGAGCTGACAGAGATTATGTTGGAAATTTCAACGGATGCCAGAAATCTGGAGCAGATCGCAGATGAACTGCGGGCGGAATTTCAGTATTTTACACTATAAAGGACAGGATATAAGATACAAAAGGCAGATTTTCAGCGGATGGCTGATGATTTGCCTTTTTTGCGTATTGCCGGATACACCATCCGCCGGTTGTCATGTATAACTTTTTACACAGATTCATATATATGTGACAGAACCCATTAGCGGGAGTGATGATGTGTGAAACGGATCCTACATAAGCTGGTATCTGTCATGCTGTGCCTGGCTGTTTTGGCAGTCTGTCTGTTTTTCCCTGTCTGCATTACATCGGCAGAGGGAGAGAACGGTGAGAACGGGCAAGAGATGCAGCAGGACGGCACGGAGCGTACCGGGGAGTCGGAAAGTGCAGAGCAGAGCGGCGGTACAGAGGAAAGCGGGGCGGCACAGGCCGGGGAAGGTGTGCAGATAGCAGCGCCCTCCGCGATTCTGATGGAAGCCTCCACAGGGCAGGTGATCTTTCAGAAGGATGCACAGATGCGCAGAAGTCCGGCCAGTATCACAAAGATTATGACGCTTTTGCTGATCTTTGATCATCTGAAGGCAGGTAAGATACATCTGGATGATGCAGTGACCACCAGTGCGCATGCCAAGTCTATGGGCGGCTCTCAGGTATTTCTGGAAGAGGGAGAGGTGCAGACTGTGGATACGCTGATCAAATGTATCACGGTGGCAAGCGGAAACGATGCTTCTGTGGCAATGGCAGAGCATATCGCTGGAACAGAAGAAGAATTTGTTGCCATGATGAACAAAAAAGCGGAAAGTCTGGGAATGACAGATACGCATTTTGAGGACTGCTGTGGTCTGACATCTTCCGACAGCCATTATACGACGGCAAAAGATGTGGCGCTGATGTCGCAGGCTTTGATTACGGAGCATCCGGAAATCTATCAGTATACCGAAATCTGGATGGAGGACATAACGCATACGACCCGTAATGGAAGCAGTCAGTTTACATTGTCCAGTACCAATAAGCTGCTGAAGCAGTATCCCTATGCCACAGGGCTGAAAACCGGTTCCACCGATAAGGCCAAATACTGTCTGTCGGCCACAGCCAACAAAGACGGCATTGATCTGATCGCGGTCGTGATGGCAGCGCCTGATTATAAGATCCGGTTTCAGGATGCCATGAAGCTGCTGAACTATGGATTTGCGGTCAGTAGTCTGTACACAGACGAGAATAAAGATGCGCTGACGGCGAGAAAGGTGACAGGCGGTGTGGCAGAGGAAGTACAGATCGCTTATCGGGAAGCCTTCCGGTATCTGGATACGGCAGGCAACGATGTGAACCGGATCCAGAAGGAAATCAGGCTGCCGGAAGAAGTGGAAGCACCTGTAAGCAAAGGGGACATCGCCGGCAGGGCGATTTATACTCTGGATGGAAAAGAAATCGGCAGTGTGGATATTCTTTTTTCGGAAACGGTGGAGCGGGCCACCTACCGGGACTATGTGAAGAAAGTATTCAGGATTTTCTTTTAGGACTTTCAAGAATCCGAAATTCATGATATACTAATGCATTGTAATGAAAAAAGGATAACGGGAAGATATGATGCGATATTTGCTGATTGCGTGTTTCCTCATAGTACTCTATGGCATAGGTGTCATAGTCAGGGATATGAATCGGTTTGTTGTTGTTCCCTATGAGGTCAAATCCAAAAAACTGAAACGAAACTATACGATTGTCATGCTGTCTGACCTGCATAACAAGTCGTTCGGAAAGCGAAATGAGAAGCTGCTTGGGGCGATTGCGGACTGTCATCCGGACAGCATTATGACGGCAGGGGATATGTATACGTCAAAGGCAGGGGCAGGCTTTGACAATGCACTGGCGCTTTTAAAGGCATTGTCAGAGCGGTATCCTGTCTATGTCTCCAACGGAAATCACGAACAGAAAACCGGGGAACAGCCTGCCGTTTTCGGCTCTCTGTATCAGACTTACATGGAAAAACTGAAAGAGTACGGCGTGGTGCCCCTGGTGAACGATCATGTGATTTTGCCGGAGGCAAATCTGGATGTATGTGGCCTGCAGATCGGACGGGAGTATTTCCGGCATTTTCAAAAAAGAGAAATGCCGGAGGGCTATGTGGACAGGCTGGCAGGTAAGGCGAACGGGGACCGTTTTCAGATATTGCTTGCTCACAATCCCGTTTACTTCAGTGAATATGCCGCCTGGGGCGCAGATCTGGTGCTGTCGGGTCATGTACACGGAGGAATTATCAGGTTGCCCGGACTGGGCGGTGTGCTGTCTCCGTCTGCGACGCTGTTCCCCAGATATGACGGCGGTAAATTCCAGGAGAAGGGCAGTATTATGATACTGGGCAGAGGCCTGGGGACTCACACTCTGCCGGTTCGTATGTGGAATCCGGGTGAGTTGGTAGTAATTACCCTTCGGCCCGATAAGGAGGATCAGAAAAAGGATGGCAATTACAGTTAAACTTCAGGCATTTGAAGGGCCGCTGGATCTGCTGCTGCATTTGATTGAAAAAAATAAAGTGGACATATATGATATTCCGATTGTGGAAATCACCAGACAGTATCTGGATTACATCCGGCAGATGGAAACCGAGGATATGAATATTATGAGTGAATTTCTGGTGATGGCTTCCACATTGATTGATATCAAATGCCGGATGCTGCTTCCGCGGGAAGTGGATGAAGAGGGGGAAGAAGAGGATCCAAGGGCGGAGCTGGTGGAAAAACTGCTGGAATATAAAATGTACAAGTATATGTCTTATGAATTAAAGGACAGGCAGTTGGATGCGGGACGGAATCTGTTTAAGAAACCTACAGTACCTAAGGAGATCATGGAATACAGAGAGCCGGTTGATTACAGGCAGCTTTTGGGAGACATGACATTGAGCCGCCTGCAGGCGGTGTTCAGGGATATTTTGAAGAAACAGGAGGATCGGATCGATCCGATCAGGAGCCGGTACGGTAAAATAGAAAAAGACGAGATCAATATGGATGAAAAAGCGGCCGATATCGAAGCCTGTATCCGTATGCACAGACATCTGCGTTTTCGGGATCTGCTGAAAGAGCAGAGCAGCAGGATGGAGGTGATCGTTACTTTCCTGGTGATTCTGGAACTGATGAAGGTGGGAAAGATACAGATTGTGCAGGAGCATATATTTGATGAAATACTGATTGCCAGTACGGAAGCGGCATAGAGACAGTGATCTGGCAGAAAATCGGAAGCGGCATAGAGGCAGCGGCCCCGGGGATCGGGTGCCGGGAAAACTGCAGAGAAAGAAGAGGAATACAGAATTGGAAAGAAGCAGGGCGGAAGCGGTAATTGAAGCGATTCTCTTTACGATGGGAGAGTCTGTGGAGGTTGCCAGACTGGCAGAGGTCATCGGTGAGGCGGTGCAGGAGACGGAGGAAATCGTCCGGGGCATGAAAGAAAAGATGGATGCGCAGGACAGAGGGGTTTCTATCATCGAACTGGAGCATGCCTATCAGATGTGTACCAAAGGTGAAATGTACGAATATCTGGTGAAAATTGCCAGAACCCCGAAAAAATATGTACTGACAGATGCGCTGCTGGAAACTCTGTCCATTGTGGCTTATAAGCAGCCGGTTACCAGACTGGAAGTAGAGCGGGTACGGGGAGTGAACAGTGATCATGCGGTAAATCGGCTGGTGGAGCTGAAGCTGGTGGAGGAAGTGGGCCGGCTGGATGCGCCGGGGCGTCCGCTTCTGTTCGGTACGACGGAAGAGTTTTTGCGCAGCTTCGGTGTCCGTTCACTGGATGAACTGCCGTCTCTGAATCCGGATCAGATTGACGATTTCAGACAGCAGGCGGAAGAGGAAATTGATTTGAAGGTGGAAATCTGATGATACAGACAGAGGGGCCGGATGGCCTTGCTGCCCTGCCGATTGGCAGGGATATACGAAAAACAAGAGAAAGAAGGTATGGCAATGAAACGATCCGAAGTTAACAACTGTATCCGTTATATGGAAACCCTGATCCGGGAACATGGCTTTGAGCTGCCTCCGTTCTGCGGCTGGACGCCCCGGGAGTGGCAGGAAAAGAGTCATGAGTATGATGAGATCCGGGACAATATGCTGGGATGGGATATTACGGACTATGGCCTGGGCGACTGGGAAAAGGTGGGCTTTGCCCTGATTACGCTCAGAAACGGCAATCAGAACAATCCGAAATATAAAAAGGTGTATGCGGAAAAGCTGCTGATGCTGAAAGAGGGACAGCATTCCCCCATGCATTTCCACTGGAACAAGAGTGAGGATATTATCAACCGGGGCGGCGGCACACTGATTATTCATGTATACAATGATAAGGGAGACGGCACTTTTGACGATGGGGATGTGTTGGTCAATTCCGACGGCCGTTCTTATTATGTGCCGGCAGGCACAGGGGTGGAGCTGAAGCCGGGAGAAAGCATTACTCTGTGGCCGCACCAGTATCATGATTTTGACGTGAAGCCGGGTACGGGAGATGTGCTGATCGGCGAAGTGTCCATGTGCAATGATGACAATACAGACAATCGCTTCTATGAGGAAATGGGAAGATTTCCGAAGATAGAAGAGGATGAGGCGCCTTATCGTCTGCTTTGTTTTGAATATCCGGAGGCGGCAGAATAAAAAATAAAAGCTGTTTCAGAGAAGGAAGGCATACCGTTCTGCAGAAGGCATGAAGCGGTATGCCTTTTTCATATACATGGGAATAAGGAAAGTTATGGACTGATGAAACAGATGATCGGGAAAAAGAGAGCAGAGACGGCATATTTCCTGTTGGCACTGACAGGAATGCTGCTGCTGGCAAATTGGGGAAACGGGCAGCAGCCGGAAGGAGGAAAGGAAAGGGAAGTATTGGCGGTGTCGGGGCAGGCAGGGACGGACGGCAATGGCGGTACCGGAACACATGATGCGGAGGAAGCGGCGCTGGCAGGAAAGCTGTATGCCAAAGCGGCAGTGCTGCTGGATATGGACAGCGGGCGGGTATTGTATGAAAAAAACGGCGGCGAAATGCTTCCGATGGCCAGCACCACCAAAATCATGACCTGCATTCTGGCGCTGGAGGAAGGAGACCGGACAGAGACAGTGACAGTTTCCGCGTATGCGGCAGGACAGCCCAAAGTACATTTGGGAATGCAGAAGGGAGCATCCTATGAGATGGATGACCTTCTGCATTCTCTTATGCTGGAATCCCATAATGATTCGGCGGTGGCCATCGCGGAACATCTGGGCGCAAAGGGCCTGAACCTGCCGGCGCCGGAAGAGCGGACGAAAGAGCAGAGTAAGGAAGCGGTCCGGGCATTTTGTGACAGGATGACAGAAAAAGCCAGAGAAATCGGCTGTGAGCATACGGTTTTTCTGACACCCAACGGACTGGATGCGGAAGCGGAGGGACCAGGCGGCGAGAAGATATTTCATGGTACCACGGCTGAGGAACTGGCGGAGATTATGCGTTATTGTGCGACTCAGTCAGAGGAAAAGGAAGCGTTTCTGGAAATTACAAGAACGGCGTCCTGTACGTTTTCTGATCTGGAAGGAAAACAGAGCTACAGTTGTGTGAACCATAACGCTTTTCTGACTATGATGGAGGGGGCGATGACCGGAAAAACCGGATTTACCAATCAGGCCGGTTATTGTTATGTGGGAGCGCTGGAGCGGGACGGCAGACAGTTTGCGCTGGCATTGCTGGCCTGCGGGTGGCCCAATCATAAAACCTGGAAATGGTCGGACAGCAGAACCCTGTTCGGATATGGGCTGGAACATTATACATATCGGGATTTTGCGCCGGAAGTTGCGCTGGATGTGATTCCGGTGGAAAATGGGGCGGCGGACAGCGGAAATCCGTATGAGGCGGTTTCCATCAATCCGGGACGGTCAGGAAAGGTGCTTCCGATCAGGATTCTGACAAAGCAGACGGAAGCAGTGGTGGCGGAGGCAGACATCAGGAAAACACTGACAGCACCGGTGGAGAAAGGGATGTGTGTGGGAAGCATCTCTTATTATCTGGTGGAGTCGGACGGCAGCAGACAACTGCTGGAAAAGGAAGAAGTATTGGCGGAAGAAGCGGTGGAAAAACAGGATTTGGGGTATGTTTTCCGGTTTGTTTTAAGCAGGTATCTTTTGGAATGATTTTCTGATTCGGGAGATTGGTTTTTTTCTTAAAATTCGTATTTTTTTGCTGGTCAGACAGGTTCTTTTATGATATACTATTTCAGACGTAAAAGAGGTTTTTATGCCTTTTTTTACGGAATACGTTTTCTAACGCTTTGAGTCGCACTGTGGCAGAGAATACCGGACTGATCTTCGGTATCTGCCGCAGGCGGAGAATCCTGCTTGCAGGATTTATTATTATTTATATAAAATGGAGGGCTGAAAAATGAGTACTACTTCACAAGCGGGTCAAAGAATAGCTGCTTTGCTCGATGAAAACAGTTTCGTTGAAATCGGTGCGCGCATTACAGCGAGAGCAACGGATTTTAATCTGAAACAGACAGAGACTCCTTCCGATGGTGTCATCACCGGTTACGGAGTGATTGACGGAAATCTTGTGTATGTATACAGTCAGGATGCTTCCGTACTTGGCGGCAGCGTAGGCGAAATGCATGCAAAAAAGATTGTCCGTCTGTATGAGCTGGCGTTAAAGATGGGTGCGCCTGTTATCGGATTGGTGGAATCCGCAGGACTCAGGCTGCAGGAAGCCACAGATGCCTTGAATGGCTTTGGTGAAATTTACAGGATGCAGGTAGAGGCAAGCGGTGTGGTTCCCCAGATTACGGCTGTTTTCGGGACATGCGGCGGCGGACTTGCTCTGATTCCCGGTTTGACGGACTTTACTTTTATGGAAGAAAAGAGTGCGAAGCTCTTTGTCAATTCCCCCAATGCACTGGAAGGAAATACAGCGGACAAATGCAACAGCGCTTCTGCTGCATTCCAGAGCCAGGAAGCCGGCATCGTGGATGCAGTGGCTGACGAGGCAGGTATCCTTTCCAGGATCCGTGAATTGGTTGCAATGCTCCCTGCCAACAATGAGGACGACGCTTCCTATGAGGAGTGTACAGACGATCTGAACAGAGCAAGCGCAGATCTGGCCAACTGTGTGGGAGATACTTCCATTGCCCTTTCCGAGATTTCCGACAATCATGTGTTCTTTGAGGTAAAAGAAAACTATGCGAAGGAAATGGTAACCGGCTTTATCAAACTGAACGGTGTGACGGTTGGCGCAGTGGCAAACAGGACCGAAGTGTATGATGCAGAAGGGAATGTATCGGACAAGTTCGATGCAGTGCTGACAAAGAATGGCTGTGAGAAAGCAGCAGACTTTGTAAATTTCTGTGATGCATTCGAAATCCCGGTGCTGTCCCTGACCAATGTAAAAGGTTATGAAGCTACCATAGGGGCTGAAAAAGGTATGGCAAAGGCGGCTGCCAGATTGACAGCAGCATTTGCAGGCGCTACTGTTCCGAAGGTAAATGTGATTATCGGCAAAGCCTATGGCAGCGCTTATGTTGCTATGAATTCCAAGGCCATTGGTGCGGATATTACCATTGCCTGGCCGGATGCAGAGGTGGGCATGATGGATGCGCGTCTTGCTGCCAAGATTCTCTGTGACGGACAGGGCGCAGATGCTATTGACGCATGTGCCGCAGAGTATGAAAAACTGCAGACCAGCGCAGAGAGTGCGGCAAGAAGAGGATATGTGGATGAGATCGTGGAAGCGGCTGATTCGAGGAAATACATAATTGGCGCGTTCGAGATGTTATTCACGAAAAGAGAAAACCGTCCGGCAAAGAAGCATGGAACAGTTTAAAAAGAAAGGATGATACTTAATATGAAAAAAACCAGATTGATATTAGGTATGATTGCCTGCGTTCTATGTCTTACCGCCTGCGGTTCTGTGCAGGAAAGCACAGATGCATCGAATCAGAAGATTACGCAGGAGGATGCACTGGCGTATGGGGATCAGGTGGTACAGGATATCAATTCTGTAGTACAGAGCGGTATGGAGATGCAGTTCGAAGGAGACGAAGTGATCTCTGCCGCACTGGAAAGCTGGAAAGCCGCTCAGACAGATATGGGTACCTATCAGAATATCACCGGCCATGAGGCAGATATCAGTGAAGATTCCACAGTGATAACCGTGATGGTCAGCGGTACGATCCGGGATGCGGAAGTGGAGATTCTGCTGGATAAAAATCTGGCCATTACATCCATCACCACCAATGTACAGTACGGCTTTGGGGAATTGATGGTAAAGGCATTGATGAATACAGCGATCGGTATGGGTACCGTATTTATTGTATTGATACTGATCAGCATCATTATTTCAGGATTTGTATTGATTCCGAAGATTCAGGCTGCTTTTTCCAGCAAGGGAAATCAGACGGAAGAAGTGAAACAGGAAGCAGTGGCGACGACCCCTGCACAGACAGTGGAAGAAGAGGATCTGACGGATGATCTGGAGCTTGTGGCTGTGATTGCAGCAGCAATTGCTGCCAGTGAAGGCGCCGCTTCCACAGACGGATTTGTGGTAAGAAGTATCAGGAGAGCAAATACGAATAAATGGCAGAGAGCCTAATGAACAGGAGGAAATAGAAATGAAAAATTATACCATTACCGTAAACGGAAACGTATATGATGTTGTAGTAGAAGAAGGCGCATCCACAGGCGCACCTGCAGCAGCGCCCAAGGCTGCACCGAAAGCAGCACCCAAGGCGGCGCCTGCAGCAGCACCTAAGGCGAGCGGCGCAGCAGGCAGCATCCGGGTAGAGGCCGGTGCAGCAGGTAAAGTGTTCAAGCTGGAAGCAAGTGTGGGACAGGCTCTGAAAGCAGGCGATCCTGTGATCATTCTGGAAGCTATGAAGATGGAAATCCCTGTTGTTGCTCCTAAGGACGGTACAGTGGCAAGTATTGATGTGGCAGTCGGCGATCCGGTAGAGGCAGGCGCTTTACTTGCAACATTAAACTAATTACTGTCGAAGTGAGAACGACAACAGGAGGTCGATAAAATGTCTTATATAGCAACAACATTAGACAATCTGGTACATCAGACGGCATTTTTCAACTTGACTGTTGGAAATTACGTTATGATTGTAGTGGCTTGTGTGTTCCTTTATCTTGCTATTGCAAAAGGATTCGAACCGCTCCTTTTGACTCCGATAGCATTCGGCATGCTGCTGGTTAATATTTATCCTGATATTATGATGCATGCCGCAGACTCTGCCAATGGCGTAGGCGGCTTACTGTATTATTTCTATGTGTTGGATGAATGGGCGATTCTGCCTTCCCTGATTTTCATGGGCGTAGGTGCGATGACAGACTTCGGTCCGCTGATTGCCAATCCCAAAAGTTTCCTTTTGGGCGCGGCAGCGCAGTTCGGTATTTTTGCAGCTTACTTCGGCGCGATTGGTCTTGGCTTCAATGACAAGGCAGCGGCTGCAATCTCCATTATCGGCGGAGCTGACGGTCCTACCTCCATCTTCCTGGCAGGCAAGCTGGGACAGACCGCACTTCTGGGGCCGATTGCCGTAGCGGCATATTCTTATATGTCATTGGTTCCGATCATTCAGCCTCCGATTATGAAGCTGATGACGACGGAAAAGGAAAGAAAGATCAAGATGGGACAGCTTCGTCCGGTATCCAAGCTGGAGAAGATCCTGTTCCCGATTATTGTTACCATTGTTGTATGTATGATTCTTCCCACAACGGCTCCTTTGGTTGGTATGCTGATGCTGGGTAATCTGTTCAGGGAGTCCGGCGTGGTAAGACAGCTCACCGATACGGCTTCCAATGCACTGATGTACATTGTGGTAATTTTGCTGGGTACTTCCGTAGGTGCGACCACCAGTGCAGAGGCATTTCTGAACAAGGAAACGATTTTTATCGTGATCCTGGGCCTGGTTGCATTTGCTTTCGGTACTGCGGCAGGTGTTTTGTTCGGAAAGATTATGTGTAAACTGACAGGCGGTAAGGTAAATCCTCTGATTGGTTCCGCAGGTGTATCCGCAGTACCTATGGCGGCCAGAGTGTCACAGAAAGTCGGTGCGGAAGCGGATCCTACCAATTTCCTGCTGATGCATGCAATGGGACCTAACGTAGCCGGTGTAATCGGTACCGCAGTAGCGGCCGGAACATTTATGGCTGTATTCGGAGTATTTTAAGATTCCTAAATTCTAACATTTAAGGACAGGAGGAAAATGGAAATTATGGAAGAAAAAAGACCGATCAAAATCATGGAAACCGTTTTGCGTGATGCGCATCAGTCGTTGATTGCGACAAGAATGCCCACCGATATGATGCTTCCTATTATTGATAAAATGGACAAAGTAGGCTACCATGCGGTAGAATGCTGGGGCGGCGCTACATTTGACGCTTCTCTCCGTTTCCTGAAGGAAGATCCCTGGGATCGTCTCAGAAAGATCAGAGACGGCTTCAAAAATACCAAGCTGCAGATGCTGTTCAGAGGACAGAATATCCTGGGATACAGACCTTATGCAGACGATGTGGTGGACAGCTTTGTAGAGAAATCCATTGCCAATGGTATTGATATCATTCGTATCTTTGACTGTCTGAATGATCTGCGTAACCTGCAGGAAGCAGTAAATGCCACCAACAAGATTAAGACACGGGAAGGCAGAGGCCATGCACAGATTGCACTTTCTTATACGCTGGGTGATGCCTATACAATGGAGTACTGGGTGGATATGGCAAAGAAGATTGAAGAGATGGGTGCAGATTCTATCTGTATCAAGGATATGGCAGGTCTGCTGGTTCCTTACAAGGCATCCGAGATGATTGCTGCGATGAAGAGCGCAACCAAGCTGCCGATTCAGCTTCATACCCACTATACATCCGGCGTGGCTTCCATGACATATCTGAAGGCAGTGGAAGCAGGTGTGGATGTGATTGACTGTGCGATTTCCCCGTTTGCGATGGGAACTTCACAGCCGGCAACGGAAGTTATGGTGGAAACCTTTAAGGGGACGCCTTATGACACCGGATATGACCAGAATATTCTGGCCGAGATTGCGGATTACTTCAGGCCTTACAGAGATGAGTGCCTTGCAAGCGGTCTGCTCAATCCCAAGGTAATGGGTGTGGATATCAAGACGCTGCTGTATCAGGTACCGGGTGGTATGCTTTCCAATATGGTGAGCCAGTTGAAGGAACAGAACGCAGAGGACAAATACTACGACGTGCTGCGTGAGATTCCTGCAGTTCGTAAGGATCTGGGTGAACCGCCGCTTGTTACCCCTTCTTCTCAGATCGTAGGTACACAGGCTGTGTTCAATGTATTGATGGGAGAGCGTTATAAAATGGCGACCAAGGAGACCAAAGCGGTACTCCGGGGTGAATATGGCCAGACAGTAAAGCCCATGAATCAGGAAGTGATTGATAAGGTTATTCCGGGCGAGAAGAGAATTACATGTCGTCCCGCAGACCTGATTGAAAATGAGATGGATAAGCTGGAATCCGAAATGAAGGAATGGAAGCAGCAGGACGAGGATGTATTGTCCTATGCACTGTTCCCTCAGGTTGCTACTGATTTCTTCAAATATCGTCAGGCACAGCAGGAAAAAGTTGATCCTGCACAGGCTGATACGAAGAACGGAGCATATCCGGTATAATCCGTAAAACTGATTGGGAAAGAAATGATCTTAAATGCCGGAGAATGAAGAAGATTCTCCGGCGTTTATATTATATAAGGGGAGAACTATGGGGAAAAGAAAAGCAGGAATGGCAGCGTTTGTTTTGTTGTTTCTGGCAGGGGTATTGACCGGCGCCGGTTTGTTTTCCGGCGGAGGGGATGTGGAAGTAATTGTCATTACGGCGGTGGAGAACAGCGACATACCGGGAACCAGATTTGCGCCGATTCCGGTGATAGACAGCGGCCAGGCTTTTCCGGAGCATCAGGAATACTCCGGAGTGGCCTGCAATATAAAAGATACTTATTCTGAGACAATAGAAACCGGGCAGACGGATGGAAGCCGGAAGAAGGAAGAAGTCAGTACACTGTATCTGAACAATATCCGTTTTTCAGTACCCAAAGGAGGCACCAGAGCTTTTGGGGTCCCTGTTTTTTCCACGTATATGTATACAGCGGAGGAACAGGAGCAGAAGGATAAGTGGCATCGGGTGGAGGGAGAGGACTGCCCTGAATTTAATGAAGGGATGGAAACGGCAAGGGCGCTGATCCGGGATGGGTATTTTCAACAGCCGCTGGAAGATTTTTTATTATACTATCCGGAGCTTTCTCCGGAAAAAAGGAGATATGAGCTGGTATTGACCGGAGGAGGCATGTCAGAGCGGAAAGAGGATGATACAAGCTGGTGGGAGCTGGATTATATATTGGTGACCAGGGCAGATACCGGAGAACGGATATTAGTGGCTTCGATAGATATTATAAGGGTGACGAAAGCACAGGGATATCCCATGTATGATAATGCCAACTATCGGATCTGGTCCGCTGAAAGCGGGTACTGGAAGTTGCTGCAGGATCCTTCTCAGGATCAGGGGAGAGTCTGGATCAGTCAGATACCGGAAGCGGATTTTTCCGGGGAAGCTCAGATACGTTCGTATGTGGAGGCGGTGGGGACAGACTTTGAGCTGTTGCTGCCTTCGGGTACAGACAGGGAAGCGGACTGGAAGTGCCATCGGGTAGAGGGTTTCTGGTATGACTATCTGGTTTGGTCCGGGACAACGGATGTTTATGAGGTTACGCTTGCAATTCCGCTGATGGAAGAAGGGGCAGGGGGCTGGTATATGGCTTCCCGTATCAGAAAGGAGTCGGAGTATAAAGAAATCCCGGAACATACCTTGTCTGTGATGATGGAAACATTTCACGGAGTACCTTATATGCATTGTGTAAAGGAGGGGGAAACGTTATGGACATTGTATGAAAAGTATGGGGGAGCCTGTGATATACCGGTGGAGCCTTTTCAGAGCTTTGTGGAAGTGAATGGAGGCAGCAATCCGGATCTGATTTATCCGGGGCAATATGTGCTGTTTTCGCAGCCATATCATTGAATCAGGAAGAACAGTCCGGCAATTTTCATGGGTTTGTCCTGGCGGATCCGGGTGGAGCCTTGACAATATGTGGAAATAAGGCTAAGATAACATATGTTATCAGAAAGGAAAGAATGGGAAGGAGAGAACGATGTCAAGAAAAGCGAGTGTTACAGAGAGTATGATCCTTGACAGTGCCTTTGCGCTGATGCAGGAAGAAGGTTTTGAACAGGTTACGGCAAGGAAGCTGGCGGCAAAAGCAGGCTGTTCCACCCAACCCATTTTCCGGCTGTATGAAAATATGGACCAGTTGATCGGAAAGGTGTACAACAGGGCAGCGGCTTATTTTGCGGCGTTTTGCGAGGCATATCCCCAGAAAGAATCGCTTCCGTTTATTGATCTGGGTATGGCATATATTTCTTTTGCAGCAAAGGAAAAGAATATATTCCGTCTGTTGTTTATGTCCGGGCACCGGGGAGAAAAGAGTATGTACGAGCTGCTCAACGGAGAAAAGGGAACGGTGGGCAGAGAGGTGGCGCGGGCTGCGGCAAAGGGAGCCAGAAATCCGGGAGAACTTTTTATGAAACTCTGGATTTTCATTCATGGCAGTGCCTGTATGGCGCTGACAGGGGATTTTGATCTGTCGGAGACAGAAACAGAAGCGCTGCTGGTCAGCATTTATCAGGCGTATACGGAAGCGATGAAATAGCTATGGGAGAGGGCAGAGAAGATGTGATCACCCGGATACAGGAGAGATATGCTTCCATGAGTAAGAGCCAGAAAAGAATTGCGGCGTTTATCATGGAGCAGTATGATCAGGCTGTGTTTATGACTGCGGCCAGGCTGGGAGAAAATTTGAACATCAGTGAGTCTACAGTGGTCCGCTTTGCGTCTGGACTGGGATATGAGGGATATCCTGAGTTTCAGAAGGCACTGGAGGCATGGGTGCGCAGCAAGCTGAATACTGTACAGAAGATGCATGTAAAATACGGGAAAAGCACCCAGTCAGAGATTGTCAGCGCCGTGCTTTCTTCTGATATGGAAAAGATTCAGGATACGATCGAAAATCTGGATACTTCCGCTTTTGAGATGGCGGTGGACTGTATACTGGAAGCAAGAACCGTTTATATTATCGGAATCCGGAGCTGTGAACCGCTGGCTGATTTTCTCAGCTTCTATCTGCATATGATCCGGGGCAATGTGCGTCTGGTCCGGACCAGCAGCATCAGCGAGGTCTTTGAACAGATGCTTCGGATCAATGAAGAGGATGTGCTGATCGGGATCAGCTTTCCCAGATATTCCATGCGGACGCTGAAAGCCATGGAATTTGCCAATGACAGAAATGCCAGAGTCATTGCCGTGACGGACAGTGTACATTCGCCCATGAACCTGTATTCCTCCTGTAATCTGCTGGCCAGAAGTGATATGGTATCTATCGTGGATTCTCTGGTGGCGCCTTTAAGTGTGATCAATGCGCTGGTAGTGGCGCTTTGTATGAAGCGGCCGGAGGAGGTCAGACAGGAGCTGGAAATGCTGGAAGAAGCGTGGAATAATTATCAGGTATATCTGAATGATGAAATTAACTATATCGGGGAAGAGCCTGTATAGCGGCAGAATGGAAGAAATAAGATGGGAAAAGTGATTGTCATCGGCGCAGGAGCGGCCGGTATGATGGCAGCCTGCCGTGCGGCGGAATGCGGCGCCAGGGTGCTTTTGCTGGAGAAAAATGAGAAGGCCGGGAAAAAATTATATATTACGGGAAAGGGCCGCTGCAATCTGACCAATGCCTGTGATACGGAAGATCTGTTTGCCAGTGTTGTACACAATCGAAAATTTTTATACAGTGCCTTTTATGGGTTTTCCAATTTTATGGCAATGGATTTTTTTGAGCAGAATGGCTGTCCTTTGAAAACAGAACGGGGCAATCGGGTCTTTCCCGTATCGGACCATGCTTCGGATGTAATCCGGACATTGGAACGGAAGTTAAAGGAATATGGAGCGGCGGTCCGGCTGCATACGGAGGTAAGAGAGATTACGGAAGAAAGGGGCCGGGTAAGCGGTGTGGTTCTGGCAGACGGTAAAACGGTGGCAGGAGATGCCGTGATCATAGCTACAGGAGGGCTTTCTTATCCGACTACCGGTTCCACCGGGGACGGTTATAAGATGGCGGAGCGTCTGGGACATACGATTGTAAAGACGGCGCCGGCGCTTGTGCCACTGGCAGTCCGGGAACAGGAACCCAAGGAGCTGCAGGGGCTTTCTCTGAAAAATATCCGGGCATTTCTGCTGGCTGAGAAAAGCGGAAAGATTCTGTATGAAGGATTCGGCGAGATGCTCTTCACCCATTATGGTGTCAGCGGTCCTCTGATTCTGAGTGCAGGCAGTTATTATGGAGAAAAAGAGAAGCAGGAGGGCTGTCTTTTGAGGCTGGATCTGAAACCGGCACTGACAGAGGAGCAGTTGGATAAACGGATACTCCGGGATTTTGAAGGGAAAGAGAACCGGCGTTTTAAAAACGTTCTGGGCGGTCTTTTCCCGGTAAGACTGATTCCGGTAATGATACGTCTGTCCGGCATTTGTCCGGACAGGCCGGTCAATGAGATCACCAGAGAAGAGCGGAGACGGTTTGTGTCCCTGATCAAAAACTGGCAGATGCATATTACCGGAACGGGAGATTATACGGAAGCCATTGTGACAAGGGGCGGCATACATGTAAAAGAGGTCAATCCCTCCACGATGGAGTCCGTAAAGCTGCAGGGGCTGTATTTTGCAGGTGAGGTTTTGGATCTGGACGGACTGACCGGAGGCTTTAATCTGCAGATCGCCTGGTCTACAGGTTATCTGGCGGGAGAACATGCGGCCCTTCAGGGGCAGAAAGAATAACGGGAGGCAGAAGATGAGTGATACGATTGCAATTGCGATTGACGGGCCTGCAGGAGCAGGAAAGAGTACCATAGCAAAACAGATTGCGGCAAAGCTGAATTATATTTATGTGGATACAGGTGCCATGTACCGGGCGATGGCCCTGTTTTTACTGCGTCAGAAGGTAAGACCGGAAGAAACGGAAAAGATCAGCACCCTGTGCGAAGAAGCGGATATTACCATCCGGTATGAAAACGGAGAACAGGTGGTGCTGTTAAACGGAGAAAATGTAAATGGGCTGATCCGCACTGAGGAAGTGGGCAATATGGCATCGGGCAGTTCTGTCAATCCGAAGGTGAGAGAAAAGCTGGTGAAGCTGCAGCAGGCGCTTGCCAGGGAGGAAAATGTGGTAATGGATGGCAGAGACATCGGCACCTGCGTTCTGCCGGATGCAAAGGTAAAGGTATATCTGACGGCCGGTGTTTCGGTGCGGGCCAGACGGCGGTTTGATGAGCTGACTGCCAGGGGGGAACCGTGCAGTCTTTCGGAAATAGAAGCGGATATCCGGGAGAGAGATCATAAGGATATGACAAGAGAAATTTCACCTCTGCGTCAGGCGGAAGATGCGGTGCTGATCGATACTTCCGATATGACCATCGACCAGGCTGTGGATGCAGTCATTGATTTGTGCTGAAAGGAAAAGATCGGATGGAAGTGATACTGGCAAAGAGCGCCGGTTTCTGTTTTGGCGTCAGGCGGGCTGTGGATACGGTTTATCAGCAGGTTAAGTGTGGCGGACAGATTTATACCTATGGACCGATTATTCATAATGAAGCGGTGGTACAGGATCTGGAGGAAAAGGGCGTCAGGGTGCTTCAGGAAGAGGAACTGGAGGATCTGCAGGAAGGAACCGTAATCATACGGTCTCACGGTGTGCCAAAACGTGTGTGCCGGATGATTGAGGAAAAGGGCCTTACCTGTGTGGATGCAACCTGTCCCTTTGTTAAACGGATTCACAGGATTGTGGAAAAGGAGAGCGGGGCAGGAAAGCAGATTGTTATTATCGGCAATCCGGGTCACCCGGAAGTAGAGGGGATCATGGGCTGGTCAGAAACGCCTGCGATCGTGGTGGAAACGGAAAAAGAGGCTGAAAATCTGGACTGTCCGGCGGGAAAAGATGTGTGCCTCGTGTCCCAGACGACATTTAACTACAATAAATTTCAAGATTTAGTTGAAATTATTCAAAAAAAAGGTTACAATATTAGTGTTGCGAATACCATCTGCAACGCAACTGAGGAGAGACAGGCGGAAGCAAAGTTGATTGCTTCTCAAGTTGATGCTATGATAGTAATAGGCGGAACTCACAGTTCCAATACAAGAAAGCTGTATGAGATATGCAGAAAGGAATGTGAGTATACCTGTTTTATACAGACACTGGATGACTTGCAATTAGACTTCCCTGATTCTGTTTTTCGAGTAGGTATTACTGCAGGGGCATCGACCCCGAATTATATTATTGAGGAGGTTCAAAATTATGTCAGAGTTAACTTTTGAACAAATGTTAGATGAATCATTTAAAACTATACATGCAGGAGAGGTTGTGGAAGGCACAGTCATTGATGTGAAGCCTGATGAGGCGATTCTTAATATTGGTTATAAGTCCGACGGCATTCTTACCAGAAATGAATACACCAATGAACCGAATATTGATCTGACAACCGTATTACATGTGGGCGACACAATGGAAGTGAAAGTGTTCAAAGTAAATGACGGTGAGGGTCAGGTTCTTTTAACGTATAAGCGTCTTGCAGCCGACAGAGGCAATAAACGCATAGAGGAAGCATACAATAATCAGGAAGTGTTAACGGCAAAGGTGGCACAGGTGCTGGATGGCGGCCTGAGCGTTATTGTGGAAGAAGTCAGGATCTTTATTCCTGCAAGTCTGGTATCGGATACCTATGAAAAGGATCTGACCAAATATGCCGGACAGGATATTGAATTTGTAATCAGCGAATACAATCCGAAGAGAAGAAGATACATCGGTGACCGGAAGCAGTTGATTCTTGCCAGAAAGGCAGAGATGCAGAAGGCATTGTTTGAAAAGATCAAAGAGGGCGATACCGTAACAGGTACGGTTAAAAATGTGACGGATTTCGGCGTGTTTATCGATCTGGGCGGTGTGGATGGCCTGCTGCATATTTCCGAGATGTCCTGGGGCAGAGTGGAAAATCCCAGAAAGGTATTCAAAGTCGGTGATGAAGTAAAGGCGCTGATCAAAGAGATTTCCGGTACAAAGATAGCGCTGAGCCTGAAATTTGCAGATGCAAATCCGTGGAAAGATGCTGCTTCCAAGTATGCGGCAGGCAATGTGGTAACAGGTACTGTGGCCAGGATGACGGATTTTGGCGCATTTGTAGAGCTGGAGACCGGCGTGGACGCATTGCTGCATGTATCTCAGATCTCCAGGGAGCATGTGGAAAAACCTTCGGATGTACTGAAAATCGGCGAGCGTGTTACCGCTAAAATTGTAGACTTCAATGAAGAGAGCAGAAAGATCAGTCTGAGCATCAAGGCACTGCTGGTTACGGAGCAGAAGGAAGAAGTAAAAGAAGAAGATGCGGATGTAGTTTCCGTTGATATTGATGCAGTGATTGCTCAGGATGAAGCTGCTGAAAAATAATAGTTTTTGAGGAGCAAAAAACGTGGCATACGATTACGAATATTTTAAAAAAGCGGTTTTTGATTTAACAAAAATTAATTTAAATGCGTATAAAGAAAAGCAGATGAAGCGGCGTATCGACACGTTGATTGCAAAACATCGGATCGTTGGCTATGAAAATTATGTACAGGTTTTGAAAACCGATAAGGACAGGTTTGAGGAGTTTGTCAATTATCTGACGATTAATGTGTCGGAGTTTTACCGGAATCCGTCCCAGTGGGATGTGATGGACAGGGATGTGATTCCTGAACTGATCCGCAAGTTTGGCAAGAATCTGAAAATATGGAGTGCAGCCTGCTCCACAGGAGATGAGCCGTATTCCCTGGTGATGGCGCTGTCCAGACATCTGCCGCTGAACCAGATCCGGATTTTTGCTACGGATCTGGATAAACAGGTGATTGCCAAAGCCAAGGTGGGTTTGTACTCGGAAAAGAGCATTGCAAGTGTTCCGGCGGATCTGAAAAAGAAATATTTCACGAAAGTAGGACTTTCCTGGCAGATCTCCGATGAGATCAAGTCACGTGTGGAATTTAAGGAACACAATCTTCTGAAGGATACATATCCTACCAGTTATCATATGATTGTTTGCAGAAATGTGCTCATTTATTTCACAGAAGAAGCCAAAGACGAAGTGTTTGTCAAGTTTCAGCAGAGTCTTGCCAAAGGAGGCATTCTGTTTATCGGAAGTACGGAGCAGATTATCAACTATAAGGAGATCGGTCTGGAGAGGAAAAATTCTTTCTTCTATGAAAAAGTATAAAAAAGAATCCTGGAAACAGGATTCTTTTTTGATGTGCAGGTCAATTTATATATCGTTTGCTGCCTGTGATGTACAAATGCCTATACCATCTTTTTAAGAATATGAAGGGCATAGGTCTGGAATGCTTTCCGGTCTTTTTTGAAAGAATCGGTAATCTCGAAAAAAAGCTCCGGGCTTTTGTAATCCCGTTTAAAGAAGGGTTCAAATAAAACATCCCATTGGGGGAGGTAGGACGAATATTTTCGGGTATAACAGGTGTGGGCCCTGGCCTGTACCCGGTTTTCTTTGTCTACAAAAGAGGCAATGGATTTGTGAATGGCCACATCCTCAATGGGAAGATAATAGTAGTCCCTGTAATTGGAATAAAAATATTTCATTTCCTCTTCATAGAGAGGGACCCGGATGTTTCCTGTGGTGCCGCTGCCGGTAAAGTAACAGCCGTTTCTGACGCAGGAGATTTCTTTTGGAAGCGGCGTGGGAAAACTGAGCTTTATGAAAAGCTCCTGGTGTCTGTTTCCGCTGATGTCCTGATAGTAATTGGCCTGTACTTTTTTGGCTTTGGTCTTTTCGGAAAACAGGTCACTGTAGGCAAGGACAGGGAGGATATGGAACATCCCGGCCAGATCGTCATAGTTATGACAGAGGATGGCCTGGTACCCGAACCCGGTCTGGTTTTTTACAAATTCATGATAAATACTGATCAGTTGCCCGCCGTCAAAAGGATCCTCCCGATGGATTCCCAGAAACTGCTCCAGTGTTTTCTGCTTGCAGTTGGGCAGTTTTAAAAAGTCTTTCAACGGAGCCACCCGCTTGTAAATATCGATTCCCATAAAGCCGGAAAAATCATAAGGAAGCCCGTACTGGGCACATTTCTGTAAAATAAAGGGCAGGTCAAAGTTGTTTCCGTTGAAATGAATCAGGTGTGTATAGGATCCGGATGCAAAGGAAAAGAAAGCCGAAATGACCTCCCTTTCTTCTTCGTAAGAAGTAGCCAGCCATTGAATGGTATGCCATGCCTCATTTTCATAATAGGCACAGCCGATCAGATATAATACGGAGCTTTTTGCGGCAAAGCCGGTGGTTTCGATGTCCATAAAAAGCACCTTGGAAAGAGGAACTTCCCTGTCCAGAGGATAGGAAAGACTGATGTCTGAAAGTTGTCTACGAATGGTTCGCATGAAAACGGAAAACCTCCTGAATCTCATCTTTTTTGTTTCATGGAAAAATACATCTGTTGTTTTATTGTAACATGATTCCCAAATTTATAGTAGTATTTTTGTGAAAAAAATAGTATGATTAACAAAGGATAAAATTTATCAAAAGAGAAAGAAAGAGGGGTAAAAAATGGCGAAATTGACATTTAAGGGTGGGATTCATCCATATGATGGAAAAGATCTGTCCAAAGATAAACCGATCAAAGCCATATTACCGAAGGGGGACCTGGTATACCCCCTGTCACAGCATATCGGCGCACCTGCGGTGCCCATTGTGGCCAAGGGGGATCATGTACTGACCGGTCAGAAAATCGCGGAGGCGGGCGGTTTTGTATCGGCGCCGATCTATGCCACAGTATCCGGCGCGGTCAAAGCGATTGAGCAAAGACGCGTGGTGACCGGGGATCTGGCCACATGCATTATCGTGGAAAACGATAATCTGTATGAAGAGGTATCCTATGGTCCGTGCAGGCCGTTGGAAGAGCTGACTAAGGAAGAAATCGTAGGGATGATCAGAGAAGCCGGTGTGGTGGGAATGGGCGGCGCCGGATTTCCCACGCATGTGAAGCTGTCTCCGAAAGAACCTGAAAAGATAGAATATGTCATTGCCAATTGTGCGGAGTGCGAACCGTATCTGACATCCGATTACCGCCGGATGCTGGAAGAGCCTGAAAAGATTGTGGAAGGGATGAAAGTGATCCTGCGGCTGTTCGACCATGCAAAAGGGATACTTGCCGTGGAGGACAATAAGCCTGACTGCATCGCGGCTTTGAAAGGTCTGGTGCAGAATGAGCCGGATATCAAAGTAAAGGCGCTGCAGACCAAATATCCCCAGGGAGCCGAGCGTCAACTGATCTATGCGTCTACCGGACGGGCGATCCATTCCGGGATGCTTCCGGCAGATGCGGGCTGCATCGTGGACAATGTGGATACTATTGTGGCCATTAACCAGGCGGTAAGAGAGGGTAAGCCCCTGATGCACCGTATTGTTACAGTGACAGGGGATGCTATTGCGGACCCTCGTAATTTTATTGTACGGATCGGTACCAATTATCATGAGCTGGTGGAAGAGGCAGGCGGTTTTAAATCGGAGCCGGAGAAAATCGTTTCCGGCGGGCCGATGATGGGATTTGCACTGTTTGGGCTGGATGTACCCACCACCAAAACTTCGTCGGCGCTGCTTTGTATGACGGGGGATGAAGTATCCCGGTACGAGCCCAGTGCCTGCATCAATTGCGGCCGGTGTGTGGAAGTATGTCCGGGACGGGTTATGCCCAGCAAGCTGGCAGATTTTGCGGAGCATGGAGATGCGGAGAGGTTTCTGGCGTACAATGGTATGGAATGCTGTGAATGCGGCTGCTGCAGCTTTGTATGTCCTGCCAAACGACCGCTGACACAGGTAATCAAGTCCATGCGTAAGATACAGCTGGCGAAAAAGAAAAAATAGGAGGTACCGTAATGAGTGATTTGATGAAGGTGTCATCCAATCCGCATATCCGTTCCAAAGCGACAACGGGAGGCATTATGGGAGCAGTGATACTGGCACTGCTTCCGGCAACGTTTTTTGGCGTATATAATTTCGGACTGCATGCACTGATTGTGATTCTGGTGACAGTGGCATCCACTGTGCTGACAGAGTACATATATGAACTGTTGATGAAGAAAAGAGTGACGGTAAACGATTTGTCGGCCACTGTAACAGGGCTTTTGCTGGCGCTGAATCTGCCGCCGGGGGCGCCTTTATGGCTGGGAGTCGTGGGCGGTGTGTTTGCGATTCTCGTGGTAAAGATGCTGTTTGGGGGACTGGGACAGAACTTTATGAATCCGGCGCTGGGCGCCCGCTGTTTTCTGCTGATTTCCTTTACTTCGATTATGACGAGTTTTGACTGTGACGCCTATTCGGGTGCCACGCCTCTGACAGCGCTGAAGGCGGGAGAGAGTGTGAATGTGATGGATATGATACTGGGGCGTACCGGAGGTACCATCGGAGAGACATCTATGGTGGCCATTGTTGCAGGCGCCTGTATCCTGATTATGCTGGATATTATCGATCTGCGGATTCCGGGCAGCTACATAGTGAGTTTTGTGATTTTTATTGTCCTGTTTGGCGGACGGGGCTTTGACAGCGCTTATATTTCCGCACAACTGGCAGGCGGCGGTCTGATGCTGGGCGCCTTTTTTATGGCGACCGACTATGTGACGAGGCCGATTACCAAAAGGGGCCAGTATGTGTTTGGTATCTTCCTCGGTATTATGACCGGCATTTTCAGATTGTTTGCACCGGGGGCGGAAGGAGTGTCCTATGCGATTATTCTGGGCAATCTTCTGGTGCCGCTGATTGAAAAGGTAACGCTTCCGAAGGCGTTTGGTAAAGGAGGAGAGAGAGCATGAAAAATATGCTGAGAGATGCGGCGATCCTTTTTGCCATTACCGTAATTGCAGGAGCCGTTCTCGGTTTTGTTTATGAAGTGACAAAGGAACCTATTGCGGAACAGGAAGCAAGAGCCAGGCAGGAGGCATGTCAAGAGGTATTTGCAGACGCCGCTTCCTTTGAAACGCTGAGCGGCAGTGAGGATTCGTCCGTAACCGGGCTGGCGGAAAACGGCTATGACAAAGTTTCTGTAGATGAGGTGATGGAAGCGAAAAGCAGTGCGGGCGAGGCGCTGGGCTATGTGATCATCCTGACCTCCCATGACGGATATAACGGTGATATTCAGTTTTCTATGGGACTTCGCAAAGACGGCACGCTGAACGGGATTTCCCTGCTGGCCATTTCCGAAACGCCGGGACTGGGCATGAGGGCAGAGGAGGTTTTGAAGCCCCAGTTTGCGGAAAAACAGGTGGCCGGTTTCAGTTATACCAAGTCAGGGGCTGTATCCGATGATCAGATCGACGCCATCAGCGGCGCAACGATTACCACGAATGCGGTAGTGGAGTCGGTCAATGCAGGACTTTGGTATTTCCAGAATGTATTGGAAGGAGGGACAGGCAATGAATCATAATAGTGCGGGAGAGAGACTTTACAATGGCATCATCAAAGAGAATCCTACGCTGGTGCTGATGCTGGGCATGTGTCCCACACTGGCGGTGACCACCTCTGCCATCAACGGGCTGGGGATGGGACTGACCACAATGGTAGTGCTGGCTTTGAGCAATGCCATCATTTCCCTGTTACGTAATATCATTCCGGATAAGGTAAGGATTCCGGCGTTTATCGTGATCATTGCTTCTTTTGTAACGGTGGTGCAGATGGTGCTGCAGGCGTACCTGTCTTTTTTGTACGATGCGCTTGGAATCTATATTCCGTTGATTGTCGTGAACTGTATTATACTGGGCAGGGCAGAGTCCTATGCATCCAAAAATCCGGTGCTGCCTTCTTTGTTTGACGGTATCGGTATGGGACTGGGATTTTCAGCAGCTTTGACGATTATCGGTGCAGTCAGGGAAATTCTGGGTGCCGGTGAGGTATTCGGATTTCATTTTATGCCGGAAAGCTATGTGCCGTTCAGTATTTTTGTACTGGCGCCCGGCGCATTTTTTGTACTGGCGGCGCTGACGGCGATACAGAATAAAGTCAAAATAAACGGAGAGAAGAAAGGCAAAGATATGTCCAGGATTCAGTCCGGCTGCAATTCTGACTGTGCAAGCTGTTCGGACAGCGGCTGTTCCCGCAGATTTTACGGTGAGAGCAAAGGAAGCGATATAAAAGGGGAGGTAAAGTAGGATGGCATCGACGTGGAAAGAATTATTGGTGATCCTGATCAGTTCCAGCCTGGTCAGTAATGTGGTGCTCAGCCAGTTCCTGGGTCTGTGTCCCTTCCTGGGTGTATCCAAAAAGGTGGAAACGGCTGCCGGGATGGGCACTGCGGTTATCTTTGTGATTACGCTGGCATCTGCAGTGGCAGGGGTGATCTATCAGTTTATACTGGTTCCTTTTGATATTACATATCTGCAGACCATAGTCTTTATCCTTGTGATTGCGGCGCTGGTACAGTTTGTGGAGATGGTGCTGAAAAAGTTCATGCCTGGGCTGTATGTGGCGCTGGGGGTATACCTGCCTCTGATTACAACCAACTGCGCCGTACTTGGAGTGGCCCTGAAAAATGTGCAGAAGCAATACGGGATACTGACAAGTGTTGTAAACGGGTTTGCCACAGCAGCGGGATTTACGGTTGCCATTGTCATACTGGCCGGGATTCGTGAGAAGCTGGAATACAATGATGTGCCCCAGTCCTTTAAGGGAATGCCGATTGTGCTGGTAACAGCAGGGCTGATGGCCATTGCATTCTGCGGATTTGCAGGATTGTTAAGGGGGTAAGGAATGAGTATAGCAGGAATTTTAACAGCGACGGCAGTGGTGGGATTTGTTGGTCTGTTTATCGGTCTGTTCCTGGGCATTGCGGCGATCAAATTTGAAGTAAAGGCAGACGAGAAGGAAGAAGCGGTGCTGGGTGTGCTGCCGGGCAATAATTGCGGCGGCTGCGGCTATGCAGGCTGCTCCGGCCTGGCGGCTGCGATTGCCAAAGGAGAGGCGCCGGTTAACGCCTGTCCGGTAGGCGGAGAAAGTGTGGGCGCAAAGATAGCGCAGATCATGGGTGTGGAGGCGCAGGCAGGGGGAAAGAAAGTGGCCTTTGTCAAGTGCGCCGGTACCTGTGAGAAAGCAAATGTGGATTATGAATATCATGGCAGTAAGGACTGCCGGATGGTTTCTTTTGTACCGGGCGGCGGGCCCAAGAGCTGCAGCTATGGCTGTATGGGATATGGCAGTTGTGTGTCTGCCTGCCCCTTTGACGCCATTCATGTGGTGGATGGTGTGGCAGTGGTGGACCGGGAAGCCTGCAAGGCCTGCGGCAAATGTGTGGAGGCATGTCCCAGGCATCTGATTGAGCTGATTCCCTATGAGGCGAAACATCAGGTGGCATGCAGTTCCAAAGATAAAGGGCCTGTTACCATAAAGTCCTGTCAGGTGGGTTGTATCGCCTGTCAGCTCTGTAAAAAGAACTGTCCCAATGATGCCATCATCATTGAGGATTTCCATGCCAGAATCGATTATGAGAAATGTACGGGCTGTGGGATCTGCAAAGAGAAGTGCCCGAAAAAGATTATAGTATAAGTCAGTGTAAAGTGGCGCCGTCAGGGCGCCGCTTTTAAAGGAGGAAGAAGATGAAAGAGGAAACGCTGAAATGTCCTATTTGTAGGGGGTGGGTAAAACAAATCCACCAGGGCACCAGAGATAATGCCTCCATTGCTGTTTATGAATGCCATGAATGCGGAACAAAATTTTTAAGCACTGCAGACAGGGAAAATGATTATGAAAACGGATATATGTTTGAAGTGGACAATGTGAAGGAAGTGGACACAGAGGAATGGCTGCGCATGAGTGCTCCGGATGATATACGGCGGCATGAAATGCTCAGGGGGGTTTGCAGGGGAAAGCGGCTTCTGGATTTCGGTTGCGGCTTCGGAGGATTTCTGACCCGTATTTCGGAGGTGACAGATACTTGCTGCGGTGTGGAACCGGGCGGCATTATGGTGATCGAAGTCCCCAACGCAGAAGATGCTTTATTATCTTTGTATGAAAGCGGGAGATTTGCGGATTTTACTTATTGGATCCCCCATCTGTTTCTGTATACGATGAAAAGCCTTTCTATGTTGATTGAGAAAAGTGGATTTTATACGATAGAATCGGCTGGTCAGGTACAAAGATATTCCATTGCCAATCATCTTATGTGGCTGGCAATGGGGAAACCGGGCGGGCATGAGGCCTGGAGTTTTCCGGACAGCAAAGAGCTGAATGCGGCGTATGAAAAAAAGCTGCGGGAGATACAGAAATGTGATACATTATTTTTTAAAGTGCGGCGAAAATAATAAAATGCGTGGTCAGAGAACGTTCTATTGTTGTGAATAAAAGAATGAATGTAAGAAAGAGGAAATGCCATGCAGATCATATTATGCGGCTATCATTGGACAGGGTGCAAGGCTCTGGAGCTTTTGCTGGAAGCAGGTCACGAAGTGTTTGTGTACACACATAAAACAGAAAATTGTATTGCGGATCTGGAAGGTCTGTGTATCAGAAAGAAAGTACGGTATACTCTTGATAAAATAACGGCTGACCGTCTGCCCTTTATCCCGGATATGATCTGCTCGGTTTATTTTCGGCAGATCATAAAAAAGGATGTGATTGATGCTGTGGGCGGCAGAATCTTCAATCTCCATCCTTCCCTGCTGCCACGGTATCGGGGATGCAGCAGTCTGACCTGGGCGATGGTCAATGGGGAAGAGGAATGCGGGTTTACGTATCATTATATTGATCCGGGATGTGACACAGGAAATATTATCCTGCAAAGGAAAGTGAAAATAGAAGATTTCGACACACAATTGACTTTATATAATCGGGTTATGTTTCAGAGCATGGAGCATTTTCTGGATGCTGTCAGACTGGTAGAAGCGGGATATCCGGGAAAGAAGCAGGAGGGAGAAGCCACTGTGTATAAAAGAGGCTGTCCTATGAATGGCGAGATAGAAGATACAATGGATTTTGCGATGAAAGAACGGTTTGTCCGTGCCATGTGTTATCCTCCGTATCCGGCGGCACGATATCAGGGAGAGGAGATCAGAAGTTTTCAGGAGCTGTTGAAAAAGTGCGAGGGGGGGGGTAAAATTATAGTTTTCGGCTGCGGAGGCCATGCCAGAAGCATTATAAATACACTTTGTGAAGTCTGCGAAAGGGAAATGATTCTTCTGGTGGACGAGCAGGCCGGCAGATGGGAGCGTATTTTAAGATGTGAAACACGGGCTTCTTATGTACCGCAGGCAGGGGACGGATATATTATCGGTCTGGGGGACAATGAGAAAAGAAGCCGATTGTACCAGCATTTGCGGCAGTGTTCAGCAGCGGACTGCCTTTCTGTAGTATCTCTGCAGGCGTCTGTAGGTATGGAGGCAAAGACGGGCAGAGGGACCTATGTGGCACCTGGCGCTTATATCGGACCGGAAGCAGAGATCGGAGCGGATACCATCGTCAATACAGCCAGTGTGATAGAGCATGAGACAGTCGTTGGAGACCATACGCATATAGCGCCTCATGCAACCATTTGCGGACGCAGCAAAATCGGCAGCCATGTTTTTTTGGGGGCGGGCGCCACAGTCATTGACGGTATCACCGTTTGCGACCGGGTGATTATCGGTGCAGGTGCAGTTGTAAAAGAGAATATCACAGAGCCGGGAACCTATGTGGGGGTTCCGGTCAGAAGGATATAAAGAATAGATGGAACAGTGCAAAGTCTGAGACAGAAAAACTCTGCACTGTTTTATTTGTTTTGGATTGTATTTGCCGGTATATTGTGCTATACTTCCTGAATGCGAATGAGTTGCATTTGCATTATGAGGATACTGGGAGGCCCATGTGGGAACTTCCGGTTGTCCGGAAAATGACAGCGTTTGTTAACTTTATCGGGAGAGTGGCATGAGAGAAATCATAGCGGATACTGTAATGGATACACTGCGGCTTTTGCCGTTTTTATTTCTGACCTATCTGGCAATGGAATGGCTGGAACATAAAACCGGAACGATGACAAAGGAGATGGTGAAACGGTCAGGACGTTTCGGCCCACTGGCGGGGGCTGTGCTGGGAGTGTTTCCCCAGTGCGGATTTTCCGCGGCTGCAGGCAGTCTTTATGCGGGCAGGGTGATCACACTGGGCACCTTATTTTCCGTTTATTTGTCCACTTCTGACGAGATGCTGCCGATTCTGATTTCCGAGTCGGCGCCTGCGGCGCTGATTGGCAGGATTCTTTTCTGCAAAATAGCAATCGGGCTGTGCATGGGAGTTTGTATTGATTTGCTGCTGCGCAGACATGAAACGGAAAACTCACATATGCATATTGAGGAGTTGTGCGGGCATGCTCATTGTCATTGTGGTGAGACGGAAAAAGGACTGTTCAGGCCGGCATTGCTTCATACACTGCAGGTGGCTTTTTTTATTTTTCTTGTTTCGCTGGGACTGAATGTACTGCTGGAAGGGGCAGGAGAAGAGGCTTTGACAGATTTGTTTCTGCGCTATGGCATTTTAGGAGAGCTGACGGCGGGA